>JAHKAP010000073.1 GCA_018825985.1 Candidatus Omnitrophota bacterium | reverse complement strand
TTTTTCCTTTCCCCCGTATAGCCGATAGGACAGCTTTTTTAATTTGTTTCTAAGCTTCGTAAGCCTCGAGAACTACCTTTTGCAGTTCTTCATTTGCTTCAGCTGTTAGAAACTTGACGGTAGGATAATACTTGCCGTCACCAGCTAAATTGGAAGGCATAGCTGCAAACAGCCCGCCCTCTTTTTTAGCCAGTACCCTGATGCCTTTGATTAAAACTACATCGGAGACTTTTACGTCTACGAAGGCTTTAAGGGTACTTTCTTCGTTATTTTCTACTTTGAAAATACGCGCTACTTCGATCATCTTACTCACCTCCTTTCGATTTGTTTTTTGTTTTGTTTTTACTTGGCTCATGTAAGCCTCCTTTCTTTTGACGCCGGAAATTAAAACCCAAGAACTTGAAGTATTTTTTGAGGCACACCACAAAAAATGCGGTCTTTTGTCAAGAAAACAGAGATGCCCGAAATGAAAGAACGCCAAGTGAATGAATTTCCTGGAAGTCCTTTGGAAAAATTGAGACTCCCCTATAGGGGCAGAATGCTTCTGATGACAAAAAAGCCTTTCCGAGGCAGACCACGAAAAGGCTTTTTAGGCAGAGATGAATTTTTCCAAAGGATTTTCTTGAAAAAAGTCAGGCTTGGGTTATTGTAGGCGGATAAAAAGAAAGGAAGGTTACGTGACGGCAAGAGAAAACAAAAAGCAAGAAAGGAAGGTAATTGATTGAAGTAGCGGGCAAGGAAGGATAAAATGGTAAGGCGGGTGGAAAAACTTTATAGCTGGACTAGAAGGCTAATCTTTGGATTGCTCGAATTTAATCCGTGACGCGTCGTATCACATATTCCTCAGTTATTCGATTCTTGACGCACTGCGTCAGGAATCCTAACCTTCCACACACCACTTGAGCCCATTATTAGCCCTTTACCCCAGTAGCTAAAACCCAATATAAATACGCCGATTGATTGCTTTTTCTCAATCCCTCGAGTATTTTGTATTTTTCCTCAAGACGCATATCTTGCACTGATAATACGTCAATATCCTTTATGATTTCACCTGACTTTTCAGCCTGGAGCAGCCGCAAAATATAAGCGATCTTTCCAAAAATCACCTTGAGCGCCGCTGAATCGACCCCGCCAACCAAATGATTACTAATACGCTCCAGCCCACGATTAATACTGTTGATCTCCTTAAATGAATTATCCGCGCCCTTAACCATCCACTGGGAATACTTCCATGCCACATCTAAAATATCACCGATAACATCATCATGGGTAAATCGCGATTCTCGAAAACCATTCTCCTGCTCTACCGCATTTCCAAACGCTTTTTTAATTTCATCAATGAAAGAAACAAGTTTAAATAAAGACCCCAAATCAATGATCTGTTTAAGAAATTCCATATCCCGGCCTTCAGTCAATTTTAACCCGAGAGTTTTAGGTGAAATTACTGTCAGCTTATCCCCAAACAAACCCTCCGCTGTCGGGATTGTAACCACAGCGTCTGTATCCTGCAAAATGAGCGCTTGTCCCTTTAAAGACTTCTTCACCATTTTTGGATAAGGGTTTTCGCAAAATACGACATCTAATAACACGTTTTGCTCTATCTTGGAAAAATGAGAATCGTAAAAAAACTTGAAATGCGCTTTAGGGATATGACTACTCCTCACGTCCTCCTCAATGGATTTGAATACGCCCGATCTTTTAGCCACGGACACCAATTGCTCATTAAGCGACGCCTTCTCCTTTTCAGGAAGAAGGATATCAATATCAATGGAAAGCCTTACTGGAGGATACTGATGTAAAAGAATCGATGTTCCACCCTTAAAAATAAGATTGGGGTAAGCCTCAAGCAAAGACGGTAAAAGGTTTAGGGCATAGACGGATTTTTCAAATATCCCCGGATCCTTAAAACCAAGATCCTGCCTCAGCTTCTCTATGATTTGTTTATCAAACACACCCACTCCTCTAACTATAGTCTTTTACCAACTTTTGCAATTAGTTGGCAGAAGTCTATAGCGTAACTATTATTGTTTTCAATGAGTTGCGGAAATAGCTGACGCAAGCACTTGCGTCTTCTACTATAACCTATTAACTCCCTTATATTGATCCGGTAAAGCCTGACCAGATCCCACCATAACTCGAAATAATCAGAATGACCAATATAGGTATACTTATCAATATCAAGATACATGTCTACCAAAATCTTTTCCAAGGCCGGAATATTACCCTCTCGCGGAGAACGTGATGGCATGGCACGAACAACCACAGGATCAAGAGTGACATCAAATCCTGCAAAGAACGATTTAACCCGCCTCTCCTTCAAAACGCCGCGGTATTTGCCATACAGATGCTCATGAATATGGAAGACCAGATCTTTTTCAACCTCTACAAAAGTGATGTGATGAGTTTGAGTATGATGATACAGAGGCGCAAAAATCTTCGTATCCCATATCAAAAAATCAACAAGCGGGTAGTTTTTCTTGAGGCACTGCCGGATAACTTCTACTCGCCGAACGGCCGTGAATGGAAACTTTTCAGCAACGTTCGAAAAGAATCCATACCCAGCCTCAAAAATAATCTTCTCTTGTTTTAACTGAAAAAGATAATCCTTCACCAGCTTCTTCTCAAAATTAACATCATGAATAATCTGTGACAAAGAAAAATACCGATGCTTCTTTACGTATTCTCTGACTAACGCTTTTTTA
>JAHKAP010000072.1 GCA_018825985.1 Candidatus Omnitrophota bacterium | reverse complement strand
TTTGGACAGGATTTGGCAGCACAAAAGATAGGAGGTGGAAAATGGCTAAGTTTTTCATGTATGGAAAGTATTCGCAGGAGGCAATAAAGGGCATGTCAGCTGATAGGACCACAAAGGCAATTGATGTGATAGCCAAGGCCGGCGGCAAGGTGAATTTGATGTACGCCCTTCTGGGAAAATATGACATGGTGTTGATCGCGGATTTTCCCGGAGTTGCGGAAGTGATGAAGGCTTCGATCGCATTAAATAAGCTGACCAATATCTCCTTCACCAGTTTCCCCGCAATCACCATAGAGGAATTTGATAAAATAACCGGCTAATTAAAAACTAGAGAGGGGACCGGGGACGTTCCCTAAAATTAATCCTGAGCGAGCGAATCGGCAGGGACATAAGTGGCGGACGAATGATCTAGACGCCGGGATAGTCCCCCTTAAAGTACTTCTAGATAGCTTTGACGGGGACAGTCCCTGTGCTTGCGGGGACCGGAAATTTAAGCTTACAGGAACTCTACGATAATGCTAGAGAAAACTGAAGAGACGCTTCTGGGATTTTTTTGGTTTGAAGTTTATTTTTTTGAGTCTATTCATAAAGGGGGAGTACTGTAAATGGGATTAATATCGCTTTTGTTCAGTAATCCGGGTTTTTTTATTATTCTCGCCGGCACACTTCTTTACTCTGTTATTCTACACGAAGTTGCTCACGGCTGGGTGGCGCATCTTTTCGGCGATGATACAGCTATACATTATGGAAGATTAACGCTTAATCCTGCATCGCATATCGATCCGGTAGGCACACTGATGCTTTTTTTGGTAGGATTTGGCTGGGCCAGGCCGGTGCCGGTAGATTACTCCAAATTCAGCAATACCCGTTTCGGATTATTTTGCGTTGCTCTGGCAGGCTGCTTGACGAATATACTTATAGCAATAGCGGCATTAATATTATTGCAGTTGAGAGTTATTAATACTAATCCGGTGCTTTCCGCAATACTACCCATTGTCGTAAAGATCAATATTATCTTGGGCGCTTTTAATCTGATCCCGGTCCCGCCGCTTGACGGCTCAAAGATCCTGATGAGTTTCCTTCCTTACAGAGCGCAAGAAAGTCTGGCGAGCTTAGAGCCTTACGGGTTTTATATTCTGGTTTTTTTGTTATTTACCGGATTGTTGAATCCCGTGATAGCTTTTATGCAGAATCTGATATATGGCATAATAAGCATTTTGTTCATTTTTTTTAGGTAATAAAACCCGGGGGGCGCTTCAGGAAGCTAAAACCATAGAGGCCTATCCAGGTTTTACAACATGAAAGGTAAAATACGATGCAATTTCTTATTATTGGATTCATATTTATGGCAGCGTTATATTTCATCATAAAACATGCGATAAAAGACGCTTTTAGAGAAATGAAAGATAAGATGAAGTAAGAGAAATAATGGATAAAAACAATTAATGGTTGTTTGGAGGCAAAATGGATAAGAAAAAGATCAAGCGGATAATAGCCAGAGAAGGACTGATAATAATAGGGTTAGTTATTGTATTGTATGCAATCCTGCGTTTTCTTCCTGCAATACCAGTTGTATTTCCGAAATATCAGCTGGAGTTTATTAACGGAGAAACATACACTATAAATATATATCCAGAGATCCTTAGCGGCTATAATACCAAAGAGATCATGAAAGAAGCTCTTAATCCACCGCCAAAACTTATTGAAAAACGAGTAAAGGAATTTATAGATATCGCGCGTATTAAATCTGAACTAAAAGAATCAAGATTTGTAAATTCTAATGCGGTATACAGGTCAGAATTATCAACTTCTTTTTTTGGTAAAGTATTTATCGTCAAAGTATTTATCCTTTATTTGATTTTATTTCCCATCCGTTTTATCGGTTGGGCCTTAAGGACATTATTGCGGAAGGAATAGCTAAGATAATGCCCAGAGAACGGATCACCAGAAGACAGAAGGATATATCAAGATTGCTGAGAGAAAAAAAGCAGATGTATAGGGATAAATTGAAGACCTTGAAGAAGAAATGAATAAAATTAATAGTTACCCGGGGGTAAGAGATGAAAAAGTGTCTTTATTGTGCTGAAGAAATACAAGATGAAGCGATATTGTGCAGGTTCTGCGGAAAAGATTTAAAGGAAAAACAACCGGAGATAAAGTGGTATTTTAAAAACGCTACGATGGTCACTGCTCTTTTAAGCGTAGGCCCACTGGCTTTACCATTGGTTTGGCTAAACCCCCGTTTTAGCCAGAAAACGAAGATAATTGTAACGATAATAATTATTATTTTAAGCTGGTGTTTAGGCTTTTTGCTTATTAATTCCCTGCGTTCTTTAAAGCAATATTACGGCATAATGTTTGAGAATAATCTTTAACTGTTTTATAGGGGGGAGTAAGGAGATCGGGGGAGATATAAATTGCTTGAGCGAATATTAAAACATAAATACCTTTTTCATATTGCGGCAGTTTTAGTTATTTTAACTATAACTATTCTATTCATTGTTTTTAGTGGCACATCAAATTAGGATATTGAAGCAGAGATTAATAAATAACTATTAATAGTTAGGTGCATTTTGGGCATATTTGTAAAACCATAGAAGCGTCCCTAGGTTTTTTAAGTTGGAGGATTGAGGAAAATAAGGAGGGGGAATGGCGTGGAAATGGAGCATTGTAGTAACTGTTTTGATAATAGTAATTGTTTTTACGGCGCAGAATTATGAGCTGGTCCAGATAAAGTTTATGGCGTGGTCATTTAAGAGCAGCTCAGCGATCACTATTTTTGTCAGCCTGGTGATCGGTTTTATAGTCGGCTTGCTCATGTGTGTAAAGAAAGACTGAATGGAATGTTGGCTAGGAAACGGAAAATGTGTTCGAAATTGTTTAATTAAACAAGGAGACGTATGAAAGTATTGCTGATTTCTTCCAGTCCGCATAAAGAAAAGAGTAAGACATTTTTCCTGGCCAAAGAGGTTTTAAGAGCCCTGGAGCAGGAGGGGGTTGATACAGAAGTTATCCATTTAGATGATCACAGGATATTCTTCTGTAAGCATTGCGAAGAGTGCCATAAAAAAATACTGCATTGTAGGATCACGGATGATGTGCACATCATTTTAAAGAAGATGCTTGAATGCGATGGGATAATTCTGGCAACGCCTAACTACATATATCAGGTTACTGCTTCGATGAAAGCCCTGTTTGAGCGTTCGGCCAGTTTTATCCACTGTAAGCGGCTCATGGGTAAGTATATCGCCGGGGTGGTTTCTTCGGGAAGCGGCCAGGATCAGGATGTGCTGGATTATATCAAGTTATATGCTAATGCCTGCGGAGCCCAATATTCAGGGGGCGTATCTTCCGCCGCGTATTCAGTTGAACAGAAGAAAGACCAGGCTTTTGAATCAGGCAGGCAATTGGCTTTAGATATAAAAGAAAAAAAGGCATATCCACAGCAATTGGAACTTATTGAAAAAGGCAAACAACATTTCCGCAAGATCGTGGAATTAAGAAAAAAAGACTGGGAAGAAGAATATCAATATTGGCAGAAAATGGGCTGGATAGTATGAATTTAATTGACTTTGGATTTCAGGATTCAAATCTTTTTGCGCACATGCCGGTGTTTAATGAGATCTCATATGTCGGTCATGATGAGGATAAAGTCCGACAGTATAAAGCGATCCGCGAGGGGCAGGCCTGCACTATCCTGGCTTTAAATTTTATCCGGGATGATGAAAAGATGCTTTGGGATGCGGTGGATGATTTTGTCAAGCGCAGCGTAATTGATGCCGCATCCGGGGTGCGCGGATTGCATATCTTTGACCTCCTGACCATTGATATACACAAGGAAGTTAAAACATTTAAGCATTCAGAATTTACTACCGTTATTATAAATGAGGCTATTAGATTAGCTCCGGGTGAAGTCACGATGATAAAATATTCTTCAGCCTACGCTCTCTTTCGGAAAGCAACTACTGAAGATTGGGGGAAGATCACTTTTAAAACCGCTGTAGATGTTTTTAAGGATAAGCCGGATTATATAGACTTGCTTATTAAGAGGCTTTTGAAGGATTTTATATTTCCCCGCGAACCGGTGATCCTTTTATTGAACGACCTTAGCCAAAATCCCATCTTTGATCTTCAGAATCAAACCCAGCAAACCCGATTAAAAAAAGTAATAGCCGATCTTATTCCTAATTCAGTAGAATTTATCCCGGAAGTCTATGTTCAGGATAAGAACGGCGCCAGAGAACTCCTCTCCGGGTCTAGACTACAGTGAATAAAAGCAAAAAAGTGGTTAAAAAATGGGGTCAGAATTATTTTTCGAAAAATAAATCTGACCCCATTTTTGGGAAACTTACCGGGCATGTTCAAAAGCTGCGGCTCTGCCGAATGTGCCCGTGGATGCATCCGCCGGTAGTTAGCGGTGGTCCGGTAGTAAGCAAAGTTTTGCTGGTGGGGCAGGCGCCGGGGGATAAAGAACCTAAATTAGGCCGGCCGTTTGCCTGGACCGCGGGTAAGACTCTTTTTCGCTGGTTTGATCAAGCTGCGGGAATGAGTGAAGAAGAATTTCGGGCTTCTATATATATGGCTGCAGTCTGCCGTTGTTTTCCCGGTAAAAACCCTGCAGGCGGAGACCGAGTGCCGTCGCCGGAGGAAGTTTTGAATTGCTCGGTCTGGCTTAAGCGGGAGATGGACATTCTGAAACCCGAATTGATTATTCCTGTCGGTAAGTTGGCTATCGCCCAATTTCTTCCTTTGCAAAAGCTGGATTCAATGATCGGCAGAAACTATAAAAAGATAGTGGCCGGGCATCATTTTGATGTAATTCCTTTACCGCATCCATCAGGCGCGTCACCATGGCATCGCAAAGAGCCGGGGAAGAGCTTGCTTAAAAAAGCCTTGAGGCTTATAATTAAGCATCCGGCGTTTAATTTTAAAAATAAAGGTGTTGGGCATGGATTTTAAACTTAAGAGTGAATTTATTGAATTGGATAACCTGCTGAAGGCGGCGAACCTGGCTGCAAGCGGGGTTGAGGCTAAGCAATACATCCTGGCTGGTTCAATTAAGGTGAATGGAGAAGTTGAAACCCGGATCCGCCGGAAGCTGCGGGCAGGTGATTCGGTGGAATTCGGCGAACATCAGATCAGTGTTTTAGGAAAAACAGGTTGAGGATCATTTAAATGGTTAAAACAAAGATAATTTGTACTCTCGGTCCGGCGTCATCCAGCGAAACGGTAGTAAGAAAGATGCTGTTTGCCGGCATGGATGTTGCCCGGCTTAACTTTTCGCATGGCGAGATACCGGAGTTGTTTCGTTTAATAAGGCTTTGCCGCAGGCTAAATGTTAAATATGGCCGGCGTATAAAAATTCTGGGTGACCTGCAAGGGCATCGGATAAGGGTGGGTAGCTTGGCTGAGCCGGTAACGCTTAAAAAAAACCAGATAGCCTGGTTTATTCCAAAGGATATCAAGGGTATATCCGGGGTAATACCTTTTGATTATCAAGGCCCTTTACGGGATATAAAAAATGGCCAGCATATATTCATTGATGACGGAAATATCGACTTAGAGGTAATCGGGCATTATAAGGGTAAGCTGAAGACAAGAGTGATGATCGGCGGTGAGTTGAAGGAGCATAAAGGAGTTAATATTCCGGAAGCCAGGCTGGAATTCGGCGCGATAAACCTAAAGGATAGACAAGATATACTTTTTTGCGAAAAGCATAGGGTCGAATATATTGCCCAGTCGTTTGTGCGTACCAAAAAGGATATATTAGAAGTAAGAAAGCTTCTGGGTGAAGGGTCGCAATGCCGGGTGATTGCCAAGATCGAGAACAGGGAAGGGATAAAGAATATTGATGAAATAATAAAAGTCTCTGACGGGATAATGATCGCTCGCGGGGATATGGGGGTATCGCTGCCCATCTACGAAATCCCGGTGCTGCAGAAGATGATCATTAATAAATGTAACCGCGCTGGGAAGTTTGTGATAACCGCTACCCAGATGCTGGAAAGCATGACCGAGAACCTCAGGCCGACCCGGGCTGAGGTAACTGACGTTGCCAATGCCATAATAGACGGGACTGACTTGGTGATGCTTTCGGCGGAATCAGCCGTAGGAATTTATCCGGTCCAGACAGTTGCAATGATGAATAATATAATAAAGTTCACGGAAGGGTATTTAAAAGGAAGGAAATAATAATTTAAGACTATGCCTGAATGGAATCCCGCTGTTGAATGCCCTAAGTGCCATAGCAAAGATACCAGATTTGTCGAGCCGCAATATGAGAAGTCGGTCTATGAATGCAACCTCTGCGGTTGTCGTTTTGAGATAGAAGAGGATTAGGCCCGGTTGTTAAAATATGAGAAAATTAAAACAAGGTAATATATATTCTAATATCTCTGCAATAAAGAATAAAGAGGTGTTCCAGGTAATCCTGAAAAATAAAAAGCTTAAGATCGAGCGGATCATTTCTAAAGGGCAGGTTACTGAGAGAGGAAAGTGGCTGAAAGAGCGTCGTGGCGAATGGGTGATGTTGCTAAAAGGAGCAGGTAAGTTAAGATTCCTTAAAGATAATCGATTGATTAAGTTAAGGGCGGGGGATTATATTTTTATCCCGGCGAATACTGCGCATCGGGTGGAATGGACTTCTCTAAGGGAGAAGACAGTATGGCTGGCGGTGTATATACGATGAAAAGCGTTACTGTAAGCCAGATGAAGAAATTAGATGCTTTGGCAATAAAGCGCTACGGTATCCCCGCGTTGATCTTGATGGAGAATGCCGGACGAACGGCAGCTGAAGAAGCATTGAAGATGCTGTCGAAAAAAGGCATAAGGCGGGTGGCGGTTTTTTGCGGTTATGGCAATAACGGGGGCGATGGTCTGGCTTGTGCCCGCCATTTGATTAATAAAAGTATTCAGGTTAGTATTTATTTAATAGGGCAGAAGAAAAAGTTCAGCGAAGAGTCCGGGATAAATTATCAAATCGTGCGCAAAATGAAACAAAAGTTAAAAATTATCAGAAGCGTCAGCGTGCTTGGTAAGTTTAAAAAAGAGATCAGAAAATGTGATTTGATCATCGACGGAATTTTTGGCATCGGGATAAAGGGTAAACTTGATAGTTTTTATCAGGGCTTATTCAACCTCCTTAATAAAAGCAAAATCCCGATCCTGGCATTGGATATTCCTTCGGGCTTAGACGCGGATACGGGAATGCCTTTAGGTGATGCGGTTTACGCTTCAAAGACAGTGACCTTTGGTTTAATGAAAAATGGGCTGACTAAGAAAGAGGCGCAGAAGTTCACTGGCAAGATAGTAATCGGAGATATTTCGCTTCCGCAAATATGATAAATATTTGACCCCATATTCTGTTGCTGGCCACCCCAGAGGTGGACACAGGTTAGAGAAAATATCCATTGACAAACTTGGGAAAAATGCTATACTTTAGCAAGTAAAAGTTTAGAAGTCTTAGCCGTAGGGACAG
>JAHKAP010000008.1 GCA_018825985.1 Candidatus Omnitrophota bacterium | reverse complement strand
GGAATATATTGGTATTCTGGTATATATAACGGTCCGAGACATGTTATAAAAGAGAAAGCTCCTTTTTTGATGGATAGTTATGATTTGGGAGGGAGTGCTTCTCATGGGGGACAATTTGGTTATAAAATCTTAGATGAGAGTCCCGAGTTAAAAGATATCAATCCCAGGAAGGATCCCTATTCGGCAAATTTGGCTGTAGCTTTATCAATAAGATTTCTTCTGGAGTTATCTTTATTAAGAGATAAATTTGAGCAGTTAGGATTGAATGCTAACTATGATAAACATTTTAAGAAACATATGGCTCTTAGGATAATCATTGAGCGAAGTAAAGAGCATAGGTCGTTTTTTAAATAAAAATATCATTCCAAATGAACAATCAATTTAGGGCACATTTTGGGCACAGAACTCATATAAATATTTGTAACTCTGAGTAATGGAACAAATAAAGATTAATTAGCTTAGAACGAGGTGTTCTAATTTAAGAAAGGATTAAAAAATGGCTGGCAAAGTTTTTATAAGTTGTGGCCAAAGGCCACCTTTTGAAAAAAATATCGCTGAAAAAGTAGCTAAATTGTTGAAAGAAGAGTTTGAGTTAGATTCTTACTTAGCTTTTAAGATTCAAGGCCTCAACGATATTATGAAAATAACAGAAGAGTTAAGATCTTCTGATTATTATTTGTTTATTGATTTCTTCAGAAAAGGTAAATTCTTTGGATGGGGGAAGATTGAACTACCATGCTCGTTATTTACTCACCAAGAGTTAGCGTTAGCACATCATCTCGGTTTTCAAGAAATAATTTCTTTTCAATACAAAGACGCACCATTGGAAGGCTTTCTAAGATATGTTCAATCTAATCCAGAAACATTTAAAGATGAAAATGAATTACTAAAGAAATTAAAGATAATAGTTGGTGAACGCGGCTGGAATAAAAATTATTCGAGAAATCTTGTTATTTCTGATTTTAGACGAATCGGTCCGCTATATTATGGCGATCAAACTGGCCAATATTACGAATGGGTTTGGGATGTGCATATAGAAAATCGTAGACCAGATGTCGCAGCTATAAATACGGCATGTTTATTGGATTATATTGTTCTTCCTTCTGGAGAAAAAATGGAGAACGATGATAGAAGTTTCCTAAAATGGGGAGGTCATGGAGGACAGATGGGGTATCAACGAATAATACTCCCATTAGATCATGGACGAATCAATATTTTTGCAATCCATTGTAATGAAAATGGAGTTTATTTGCACAGCGCTCTAGATTTTGTTCCGAGAGTTCCAGTTATAAGTGACGAGGGGATCTATAGAATGTGCTATAAAGTATTCGCAGAACATTTTCCTCTTCTTTCATTTGTTGTTGAATTAGATTATAAACACAACGCGCCGATAGTACCGCAGCGCATTCCAATTAACTTAAGCAGGGCGCGAGTTGGAGGTAGAGAAGCTTAAAAACATTACTAATTTTAGAAATATAGTTAATATAATTTGGGGCGCTTTTCAGGCACATTTTTGAGATAGCAGCCATAACTATATTGTAGTTAATCAGTAATGGGATTTGAGTTAGAACAGATAGTTCTAAATCACTAAATTCCCCGTTAGATTTCCCCACTTCCCGCGTCTATTAATAGGATGTTGTGAACGCAATGCAACATTTGAGTGGGAATTGATGGTTACCTTACCATAATCTATCCTCCTAAAAATTGGTTTATATAAAGTTAAGTAAGAGTATAATATTTCTATGTGAGGTAAATAGACATGTTATTCCTTTATCTTGACGAATCAGGCAATTATACATATTCAAAATCAGGTTCAGAATATCTGGTATATACTTCGTTGGTTACGACCAATCCATATAGCCTTTACGATAAGTTATGCAATCTTGAAAAAGACTTAAAGTCTCGCGGCATTACGTTAGTAGATGGCTGTTTTCATGCTTCTGAAGATCTACAGCCGGTAAGAGATGAGGTATATAAGGTGTTACGTGAGACAGATGGTTATGAAATAGATGCAGTATATGTTGAAAAATGTAAGGCAAACCCTGCCGTAAGAGATCTAACCGCGATATACAAAAAAGTATACGGAATACTCTTGCGTTATGTGCTCAATCGATATAAGGGGGTCACTAAAATCATAGTTTTTATTGATCAGGCCCCCAATCAGAAGAAAAAAGACGCTCTTCTTAAAGGAATCAAGGAGACTTTAAGTGATATACTGAAAACGACACACCCTAATTCAAAATACCACGTTATTCATATTCCTCGTGTTTTTAGTTATGGGCTGCAAGCAGCGGATTATACATGCTGGGCCCTATATAAAGTCCTCGGTGACTGGGGTCAGTATAAGGATAAAAGACATTGGGTAGAAATATCAAGTCATATTAGAAGTAATTTTGATCTTTTTGAGAGAGGTGACGGGCATAAATACTATTGACGTCCCGATATTTGTATATTATACTTTAATTAGATTTAAAAAGGTACCTCCTGGCTGAAAAATCCCTCGGGATCAACCGAAAGGTTTAGGTCGGGAGGTCACATTTATTAGGCGCCTGCAGTCAGCAGGTGCCTTTTTTATTGATTATTCCCGTTAGATTTCCCCACTTCCCGCGTCTATTATAGCAGGAGGTGAGAAAATGCCCCACCAAGAGGCTAATCCAAGAAACTAAAGCGATAATCCGGTTAAATCAGTTCCTAAGGCACGATATCGGGCTCAGAGAGATTTACCCCTTAAAGTCCTAAAGAGCCTTTTAAATGCCCTAAAAAAAGCCATAAAAAGCTTGACTTTAAACCGTATAGGAAGATAATTAAAACGTAAGCCACGATAGGGTGGTAATCATGCCAAAGTATGTTCAAATACTAAGGTAAAAAAATTAAACCTTCGCTCAAAAGGCGAGGGCCTCCATTCTGATATTATTAGTTTGCCTAATAAATTAGTATGGAATAATGAGTAATTGTTAAACCAATTAAGAAAGAGGAGGGCTTATGAAGAATTTTTTATTTATCTTACTTCTAGTGGGAGTGATAATCGCATCAGTTTCGATAACTTACGCTGAAGAGACTAAGGATTTACAGGGGATTTTTGAAGAATGTGGTATAGGTGCGCTTTTGTTTCCTAGCTGGCCAGTAGGCGCAAGTGTTAGCAACGTCATTTGGGATCTTGGTACGACAGCATCAACCTCTGGATTGACCACACCGGGAGCTTGCAAGGGTGGCAAAGCAAAATTAGCGTCCTATATCTACCAATCATATGATTCTATTGAAAAAGATCTCGCTAAAGGAGATGGTAAGTATTTAGATATGTTGGTCGTATTGTCCGAAAACACAGGAGAAAAAGAAAGGTTTGTTCAGGATCTTAGAGAAAAGCTCCGTGAGACGGTTGAAAGTAGTTGCTATTCATGCAAGGATCGCCTTGAAAAAGCAAAGTTGATGTACACAATCATTGAAAATTTAGCATAAAATCATTAATAATACTAGGGTTTTCTTCGTTTCAAAAGGCCATGCTTTAATACTTAAGGTATGGCCTATTTTTTTTCTCATGAGCTATATGTTATCCGCATCTGTAATTTATGCATCAGAGAGCGATCTTTATGTCGAAAAAGCGAATGCGTTGCATTTAGCAGATGACCCATTTTGGAGAGATTTACTTCACTTTAAAGGAGGGCACTGCTTAATACTGGATAAGGATTTCTTTTTATCCGACAGAGGGCAAACTGATCCCCAAGCAGAATTGGAAGCGACGATTGAAGCCTATTTTACTCAGGAGCATACGATCAAGAGAGAGTCAGGTGATACAAACATTGTTTGTATCTTTCCAGCTAGGTATGCCTGGCTTAATGAGAAACTGGACCTTCCGGATTACAGATGCGATGAGGTTCTTTGTCCAGCTTTAAGTCAATGGGCCCGTCTTGATCAGATTGAAGCGATTAGTCTGATTTATGTCAGTGCATTTCTGGGAAATCCTGCCTCTTCATTCGGTCACGCCCTTTTAAACCTGAAGATAAAGGATAGTGATGAACTATTCGGCCTATTCGACACGACGATAGCATATGGCGCCACAGTTCCAATTAACGAAAACATAGTGATGTATGTGCTCAATGGACTATTTGGTGGTTACACCGCTACGTATTCCGATAAATTCTTTTACTTCCATGATCAGGCTATAACAAATAAAGAGTTCAGAGATATGTGGGAGTATACACTCGAACTTACTGATTTTGAAAAAAAGATGCTTATCTATCACCTTGCCGAACTGCTTACCAAGCGTTTTAAGTATTATTTTCTGAGCGCCAATTGTGCCCAGGGCATGGCCGTTCTCCTCGATACCTTCATTAAGGAAGATGTTTATAATTTCAACTATCCGATTTATGTGCCGGAAGAACTGTTCCACAGGCTGCAACAGATCGATGCGAAAAGGCGAGAAAATAAAGAGCCCGAGTTGATCAAAAATATAAGATATATTCCTTCGGCTCGGCGTTATTTATTTTACGAAATCAAACGCCTCAGTAGCGAAGAGCGTAGAGTATATCTAAATATTACAAATAGTCATAATGAAGATTTCGTCCCTTTGCTTAAAGAACTGGACATCGCTAGTCGCATCAATGTACTGAACGCTTTACTAGCGTACCAATATTATAAATTAATGGCGAGTAACAAGGAAAATCAAAGTTTAAATGAATATAAGGATAGGATTCTTATGGAACGATTACGGTTGCCGATAAGAAAGGAAATCCCGCTGAATATCCCAGAATTACCGTCACCAGCTAATGTGTCTCCGCCGTCTACATTTAATATCGGGTTTGTTAATATGGAAGGCAGCGATCCGTTTTCAATGGTAGGGGTTACTGTGTTTAGAAAAGAATCGGTGGGGATGAATGCATTGGAATATAGCGAGTGTGTTGCGCTGGACCTCAATGTTGGGATCGCCTCCGATTCTAATAAAATCTTTGTAGATACTGTTGATTTTCTTAAGATTAGGGATTTTAGAACATTTTATATCAAAGAGGCGAAAGAGAACCCGTTATCCTGGAGGGTTCGAGCTGGTATTGACCGATATATTATCGATGATGATACTTCATACGATTATGTGTTGGATGGAGGGATTGGGTTGGTCAATAAAGCTGGTAATGTTGGAATCCTTTACGGATTTATGAACGCCTCTTTGCATTCGCTTGCTCAGCAGTATCGTGCGGGCCCTTCAATGGGGTTTGTTGTCGGCCTTGGCCATCTTAAATTTCAGATGGATTACGGATTGGAGTTTGGTCTCGAAGATTATG
>JAHKAP010000071.1 GCA_018825985.1 Candidatus Omnitrophota bacterium | reverse complement strand
CCTCACGAAAAATTCAGTGAGTTGTTGCATTAGGAACTTGAATCTACCCACTTTTGATTTTTTTCTATTGTTTTATTTTTAAAAGTACAAACTGACTAGTCGGAACCTATTGTATAACATAATGTTAGTATCAAGGGACCTGGTCCATATACTATATATACTATATGAAAGCTGATATATTAAGAGAAAAATTTTTAACTTTCTTTAAATCAAAAAGGCATAAGATAGTTGAAAGCGACTCTTTAGTGCCTAAGGATGACCCTACGGTTTTATTTACGCCCGCGGGGATGAATCAATTTAAAAAACAGTTCCTGGGCCATATTACGGATTTTACCCGGGCAGCCAGTTCTCAGCGCTGCCTGCGCACTGATGATCTGGATAAGGTAGGAAAGACTGATTCTCATCATACTTTTTTTGAGATGCTGGGGAATTTTTCTTTCGGGGATTATTTCAAGGAAGACGCGATCTCCTGGGCCTGGGAGTTTTTAACTAAAGAGTTAAAAATAAAAGAAGATGACCTTTGGGTCTCGGTTTATCATGATGATGATGAGGCCTATAAGATCTGGAAAGATAAAGTTAAGGTCCCGGAGAAAAAAATAGTTAAACTCGGGGATAAGGAGAATTTTTGGCCGGCAGAAGCTAAACAAAAAGGTCCTAATGGCCCATGCGGCCCATGTTCTGAGATATTCTTGGATTTTGGCCCGGATGTCGGTTGCAGAAGTGCGGATTGTTCACCGGCTTGCAGTTGCGGAAGGTTTGTGGAGGTTTGGAACCTGGTATTCACCCAATTCAACCGCAAAGAAGGCGGGAAACTTGAGCCATTGCCTAAGAAAAATATAGATACCGGTATGGGTCTGGAGAGGTTGTGCCGGATCATGCAGGGGAAATGTAATAATTTTGAAACCGACCTTTTCCAGCCGATTATTAAAGAAATTTGGGCACAGGCTAAAAAAAATCCTAATAATAAAGATCTGTATGCTATTGTCGATCATCTACGCGCGGTAGTTTTCGCTATATACGACGGGGTCATGCCTTCTAATGAGGGCAGGGGTTATGTGGTCAGGAAATTGATCCGCAAATCTATCCTGCATTTAAGAGGGATGGGATTAAAGTCAGTTTTCTTATATACACTGGTCCCGGTATTATCGCAAGTGATGAAAAATCCATATCCGGATCTGGATAAGCGCAGGGAGGATATTGCCGAAGTCATCCTGGCCGAAGAAAAGAATTTCATTAAAGTATTAGAGTGTAGCCATGATATAATTAAAAGTAACGAAAAAGAAATATTAGATAGTATTAAAAAAGATTTACTCACGCAGCCTAAAAATAACGATGGGACTATTTCCATCAGCGCGCCAACTTGTAGTGCTATCGCTATTAAAGTTGTCCGGCTTTATGACACCTATGGCATACCTGTGAGTATGTCTATTGAACGTTTTGAAAAATCAGTAAGCACGAATGGGCTCAAGAATGATCCTGATAAAGTAGATAGTGAGATAGAAGAAGAATTTAATAAGCTAAAACAATTATCTAAATCAAGAAGCAAGATGCAGGGAGATGTTTTTGATTCCAAAGAATCAAAGATAATGCTTAAGGAGACTAAATTCTTAGGTTACAAGCAAGATTCTGTCCCGGCTAAGATATTAATGGTATTAGATAAAGAATATTCCGAAATAAAACAGGCGTTGCCTGATGAAGAAGTTATTATTATTCTGGATAAGACTGTTTTCTATGGCGAGTCAGGAGGGCAGGTTGGCGACACCGGTGAGATAGTCAAGGGTAAAAATATATTCGCAGTCTCAAACAGCGTTAAATCAGGCAAATTAATATCGCATATCGGTAAAGTTAAGCAAGGTAAGCTTAAAAAAGGCGATGAGGTAACGGCTGTTGTGGATAATAATTTCCGGATGTCGGTAGCCAGGAATCACACCGCGACCCATCTTTTGCAGGCAGCTTTAAGAAAAGTTTTAGGCCCTCATGTCCAACAGCAAGGTTCATTTGTTGCTCAGGAGAGGATGCGTTTTGATTTCACTCATTTTAAAAATATAGATAAAGAAGAATTAGATAGGATCGAGAGATTAGTAAATGATTTTATCCTCCAGAATCACCCGGTAACTAAAAAAGAAATGACTTTATCCCAGGCTAAAAAACAAGGGGCCTTGGCTTTTTTCGGTGAAAAATACGTTGATAAGGTCAGGGTGGTGACAGTAGAAGGAGTTTCTAAAGAGCTTTGCGCAGGCACTCATTTGGATAATACCGGTTCAATCGGTTTATTTAAGATAATCAGCGAAGGAACGGTTGCCAGCGGCGTAAGAAGGATAGAGGCTCGCACCGGGCTCGGGGCCTACCAGGAGATCAAAAAACAAGAAGAAATTGTTGAAGCCCTGGCTTCGATTTTGACCGCGCCGATGGATAAAATAATTTCTGAAGTTCAAAAGAGGATTTCCGGTGCCAGAGATATGGAGAAACAGTTGAGTTCTCAGAAGTTAAACGCTGCCAGTTCCGGTATAGATGCTTTGATTTCGGGGGCATTGCTGATAAATGGCAAAAAAGTCATTACTAAAATCATTGAAGATTCTTCAATGGATATACTGAGGAAAACCGTAGACCTGATCAAACAAAAGACCGATAACGCGATCGTTGCTTTAGGATCGGTTAAAGATGGCAAGGCAATACTAGTTATTGGCTTAACTAAAGATTTAGCTGACCAGGGTTTAAGCGCGGGTAAATTCGTCCAGCAGGTGGCATCGGTATTGGGCGGAAGCGGCGGAGGAAGAAGCGATTTTGCCCAGGCCGGCGGGACTAAACCTGAGAATTTTGTTCAGGCATTTGAGGAATTAACTAAAATTATCGAGGCGCTATAATGTCCCGCACTTTTGGCGCGATAAAAAAGATATTTTACCAAAAGGGCGGGATTAGTATTATGAATAAGAAGGAAGGTGCGGCATGAAAATAATCCGCTCTAGTTCCCAGAAATTGGAAAAGATATACAATCGGGGGATCATTCGTTCCAGAAAAGTAGAGGATAGGGTCAGGCAGATCATTGATGATGTGCGTTTACTGGGGGATGACGCAGTTTTAAAATATACCCGTAAATTCGATAAGGTTAAAATATCCAGCCGCCAGCTTAAGGTCTCGGCTATTGAGGTCAGCGGAGCCTATCAGAATATCAGCCCTAATTTTGTCTCCAGCCTAAAAATAATAATTGATAATATAAACCGTTTTTACCGTAAGACATTAAAAAAATCCTGGAGAATTAAAGATTGCGATGGTTTGGTTCTCGGCGAGAATTATCAGCCGATTGAGAAATTAGGCGTTTATATACCAGCCGGTACAGCGCCTTTGGTTTCCACGGTTTATATGACTGTGTTGCCGGCTAAAATTGCCGGAGTTAAAAAGATAGTCATGATCAGTCCGCCTAATAAACAGGGGTTTATTAATCCTCATATTTTGGTGGTGGCTAATCTTTTAAAAGTTGATGAGATATACCGGGTTGGCGGAGCCCAGGGCATAGCCGCTTTGGCTTACGGTACCAAGACGATACCTAAAGTAGATAAGATTGTCGGGCCGGGAAATGTTTATGTAAATGAGGCTAAGCGGCAGGTGTTTGGCCAGGTGGATATAGATATGATCGCAGGGCCTACCGAGTTGGTAATAATTGCTAATCGTCTAAGCGATCCGAAATTCATTATTGCTGATCTAAGGGCCCAGGCTGAGCACGCTAATGGTTTAGCGATATTAATCACTAATTCCAAGAGTTTAGCCAAGGAGATAAAGGTAAAAGCATCTGATGTCAACGGGTTTATTATTTTAACTAAGAATTTAGATGAAGCAGTGGATATCTCTAACCGGATTGCACCCGAACATTTAGAGATCCTGGTAAAGAACCCGCAGCGTTTATTAAAATGTATCCGGAATGCCGGCGCGGTATTCTTAGGCCCATATAGCCCAACGGCGATAGGAGATTATGTTGCCGGGCCAAGCCATGTTTTGCCTACAGGAGGGACCGCCAGATTTTTCTCCGGCTTATCTGCCGTGGATTTTATCAAGAGCAGTCACATTATCGGTTATTCTAAAAAATACCTTGAGAAATTAAGAGAGCCGCTGGAGAAAATCGCTGGAATAGAAGGTTTAAGCCATCATCTGGAATCGGTAAAGGCCAGGTTTGAGTAGGGACACCCCATAAACCAATCGGCAGGGTGTCCTCTTATCAGAATTAAGTATTGTGTCCCCGGAGGATAAATGAGAAAAGCTGAAAAAACTAGGAAGACCAGCGAAACAGAGATATCGGTCAGGTTAAATATTGACGGGATGGAAGAAAGAAAGATTAATACCGGTATCGGTCTGCTTGATCATATGCTGGATCTATTCGCTTATTGGGGGCATTTCGATCTGGAGTTAATTGTTAAAAGAGGCGATTTTAATATAGATATTCATCATACCAATGAAGATGTGGGTATAGTTTTAGGCCAGGCTTTCAAAGAAGCGTTAGGCGATAAAAAAGGGATTAATCGTATTGGTTCGGCAAAAGTTCCTATGGAAGAGGTGCTTGCCGAGGTTGTGATAGATATTAGCGGTAGAGGCCTCGCAACATTTCGCGGAATTCAGGGTAAAGATGCAGGACAGGTTTTTGCTTGTGGTACCACAAAAGAGGGGTACGAATTAAAAGATGCGACTCATTTTTTTGAAGGGTTCGCGAAACATTTGGGGGCGAATTTAATTATTAAGGAGAGTTCGCCGAGTGACGATTTACATACGACATTAGAGCCGGTGTTTAAGGCTTTGGGAATTGCTTTGGATCAGGCCACTCAGATCGATCCGCGCAGAAAGGGCGTTCCTTCCACTAAAGGAATAATTGATTAAATGACCGGGATTATTGACTATGGGATGGGTAATATACACAGCGTGCAAAAGGCCCTGGAGTCTTTAGGCGATAAAACCATAGTAACTAATAATCCTGAAGAATTAAGGAAGTGCGAAAAAATAGTTCTTCCCGGCGTAGGGGCTTTTGCCGATGCCATGAAGGAATTGGAAAAACAGGGTCTGGTTTTAGCTGTAATTGACGCGATAAAAAATAAAAAAATATTTCTGGGGATATGTTTAGGGATGCAACTCTTGTTTGAATCCAGCCGGGAATCTAAAGGCGCAAAAGGCTTAGGGGTATTAAAGGGCGAGGTAAAGAAATTTATTCCTGGTAAGGGGTTAAAAGTTCCGCATATGGGCTGGAACCAGTTAAATAAAGTAATAAGCGATAAGGCACCAGGGGTAACGGAGTGTCCATTATTAAAGGGACTCCCTGAAAATTCTTATGTTTATTTTTGCCATTCTTATTATCCGGATCCTAAATATAAAGAAATAGTCAGCGCTACTACTGATTATGGGATAAAGTTTACTTCCGTTGTTTGGCAGGATAATATTTTCGGGATGCAGTTTCATCCTGAGAAAAGCCAGGCTGTTGGCCTAAGGATATTAAAAAATTTTGTAGAATTATGCTGATTATACCGGCGATAGATTTAAAAGACTCTTCAGTGGTAAGGTTAAGCCAGGGCAGAGCTAAAGATATAATAATATATTCTCGGGAGCCGGAAAGAATTGCCAGGGAATGGGTTGAGCAAGGAGCTAAAATTTTGCACGTAGTCGATTTAGACGGAGCTTTTACTGGCAGCCTTAAGAATAAGCCGCTGTTAAAGAAGATATTGCAAGCAGTGAGAATACCCGTTGAATTCGGTGGCGGGATAAGGGACATTAAGACTATAAAAGAATTACTTCATTTAGGCGTTTATCGGGTAGCCTTAGGCACCAGGGCTGTTGAGGATATGGCTTTTTTAAAAGAGGCTTATAAAAAGTTTAAAAACCGGATAATCGTCAGCATTGACGCGCGGGGAAAGAGTATAAAAACCCGGGGTTGGAAAGGGACATTTAAAGGTATTGATCTGGTAGGTTTCGCACTAGCTTTAAAAGGTTTAGGCTTTCAAGAAATAATTTATACCGATACATCTAAGGACGGCATGTTAAAGGGCCCGAATACTGCGGGCATTAAAGGTCTTTTGCTAAAAACAGGCATTGGCGTTATTGCTTCCGGAGGAGTCTCCAGCCTTAAAGATATAGGTGAACTGAAGAAGCTTGAGAAGTATGGCTTAACTGCAGCTATCGTAGGTAAGGCTCTATATGAGGGTAAGTTTACTTTGAAACAGGCTTTAAAACTAAAATAGGGGGGTTAAAATGTTTAATGGTAAAAACGTCTTGCTGGTGCTTTTAGGTTTTATTTTTGTTTTAGTCAGCGGATGCGCGACTACAGCCAGAAAGCCGAGCTTAGAAGCGCAGGGTCTGAAAAATCAGGTTATGGTTTTAGAAACTAGATTGAAAGAAAAAGACCAGGAGATATATGATCTCAAAGAATCCCAGGGTAGAGCCAATGAGGATAAAGAATCCGTTTCCAAGCCTGTTGTCCACAGGAAAATCGATCTTATGGCTTATAGCCGCCCTACTCCCAAAACGATCCAGGCCGCATTAAAGAGAGCTAATTTTTATAAAGGCAATATTGACGGAAAAATTGGAAAGAATACCGTAGAGGCGATTAAGGAATTTCAGAGATCAAATAAATTGCATGTTGACGGTAAAGTAGGAAAAAGGACCTGGGAATTATTAAAGGCTTATGCTAACTAAACGTATTATTCCTTGTCTGGATATAAAAGAGGGCAGGGTAGTAAAAGGGGTTAAATTTCTAGGGCTTAGGGATGCCGGGGACCCCGTAGAGGTAGCCAAGGTTTATGACCGTCAGCAGGCGGATGAACTGGTTTTTTTGGATATCACCGCCAGTTTTGAAAACAGAAAGACATTAATTGATTTAGTCGAAGATATCGCAAAAAACATCTTTATGCCTTTTACTGTCGGCGGAGGCATACGGGATATCAGCGATATCCGGGATCTCCTGAATGCCGGAGCCGATAAAGTTTCAATCAACAGCGCGGCAGTAAAATATCCGGAGTTGATTAAAGAGGCATCTGATAAATTCGGCAGCCAATGTATTGTTGTCGCCATAGACGCCAAGTTAATTTGTTGCGGTGTTCCAAGTTTCAGGCTATCCGCTCCAAACTCTAATCTCCAGGCTCCAAGCCAGGATAAATGGGAGGTTTTTATTAATGGAGGCAGGACCCCAACGGAATTAGAGGCTGTGGAATGGGCTAAGAATGCAGCGGAATTAGGCGCAGGCGAGATACTTTTGACCAGTATGGATTTTGACGGGACTAAGGATGGCTATGACCTGAATTTAACCAGGGCAGTCAGCGATAACGTAAGTATTCCGGTTATTGCCTCAGGCGGAGCGGGGAAATTGGAACATTTTTATGATGCCTTGAATAAAGCCGGGGCAGACGCCTGCTTAGCAGCCTCGCTATTTCACTACGGAGAATTCACCGTCAAGCAGGTCAAAGAGTATTTAAAACAAAAAGGAGTTGCGGTAAGATTATGAATCCCGCACCTTCTAAAAATTTAATAACTTTAAGACCAAGGCGTTGGGTATTTGAATAAAGAAAGAAGGCGCGGGATGAAGAAGGTAAATTTTAAATTAGGGGATTTAAAATTTGACAACAAAGGATTGATCCCGGCGATAATCCAGGATTACAAAACCAAAGATGTGTTGATGGTCGCTTATATGAATAAAGAATCGCTAAAGCGCACCATAAAGACCGGGAAGACCTGTTTTTGGTCGCGCTCAAGGAAAAAATATTGGGTCAAGGGCTCAACTTCCGGGAGTTTTCAGTTCGTTAAATCTGTAGCGTATGATTGCGATATGGACGCGCTCTTGATTAAGGTCAGGCAAGTTGGTGGTGCCTGCCATACCGGCAACCGGAGTTGTTTCTATAGAAAAATACAAAGGCAGTAGTTAGCATGTAGTAGATAGTATATAGGGGTTTCCCTAATGCCCACCTGCTACCTACTAACTACTATATACCTTAATTAATATGTATACTCCATCATTAAAAGAATTTTTAGAGTTATCCAGGAAGGCGAATGTGATCCCGGTCTATAAGGAGATAAGCGCTGATCTGGATACGCCGGTTTCCAGTTTTCTAAAAATTAAAAAAGATGATTACGCTTTTCTCCTGGAATCGGTAGAGGGACAGGAGAAGGTTGCACGTTATTCTTTTTTAGGCAGCCAGCCTTCATTAGTTTTTAAAAGCAAGGCCCGGGATATAGAAATAATCTATTCCACGGGATCCAGCGGCTATAATTGCCTCTGCCCTGGAAAAAACAGGTTGTTTAAACGCTTTACTACCGGATCTACCCCGATTCACGAGTTAAAGAATATCCTGACAGGTTTTAAGACCGCCAGCATTAAGGGCCTGCCGCGTTTTTACGGGGGGTTTGTCGGTTATATCGGTTATGACATGGTCAGGTTCTTTGAAAACATCCCGGATAAGAACCCGGATGACCTAAATACGCCCGATTGCGTTTTTATGCTTACTGATACGGTTCTGGCTTTTGACCACGTCAATCATACCATAAAGATAATTTGTAACGTTGTCCTGCCTAAGTATGGCAATAAAGTTTCTTTTTCTAAAAAATCAAGGGCATACCAGGAGGCTATAAAAAAGATAGAGTCGATCCATCGAGATTTTTACAGTCCGTTGGCAAGTAAACATAGAGGCGTATATTCGCATAAGCGGGCTTCAATTGTTAAAGTCGCTTCAAATATGCCTAAGTCGAGATTTTATCAGATGGTGGCCCTGGCCAAGAAATACATAAGGCAGGGAGATATTATTCAGGTAGTTTTATCCCAGAGATTTAAGGTAAAAATGCCGGATCAGCCTTTTGATGTTTACCGTAAATTAAGAGGATTAAATCCGTCGCCTTATATGTTTTTCCTAAAACTAAAAGATATCTGCCTGATTGGGTCGTCTCCGGAGATGTTGGTTCGTTGTGAAGAGGGAATCGTGGAGACCCGTCCTATTGCCGGCACCAGGAGGCGGGGGAGAGATAAGCAAGAAGATAAATTATTAGAGAAAGAGCTATTAAATGACCGGAAAGAGCGAGCTGAACATCTGATGCTGGTTGATTTGGGCAGGAATGATCTGGGCAGGATTTCTAAAAAGGGCAAGGTTAAGGTATGCGAATTTATGAACGTGGAGAGGTATTCTCACGTTATGCATCTGGTGAGCGATGTTACAGCTGTTCTGGATAAAAGATACGATTCTTATGATGTATTAAGGGCCTGCTTTCCGGCTGGGACTCTTTCCGGAAGCCCTAAGATCCGGGCAATGGAGATCATTGATGAGTTGGAGAATACCCGTCGCGGTCCGTATGGCGGCTGCGTAGGGTATTTTAGTTTTTCAGGAAATTCAGATACGTGTATCACTATAAGGACCATACTGGCTAAAGCCGGGTATGCGTATATACAAGCAGGAGCGGGTATTGTCCTGGATTCAGTTCCGGCAAGAGAATACCGGGAATCGCAAAACAAGGCCAGGGCTTTGATCGAAGCAATAATTAGTTCATAGTTTACGCCGCAGAATGCGTCGGATCCGCCAAAGCTTTTTGGCGGATATAATTGAGTGAGCTAAAAAACCAAAGGAGGAAGTAGAAATGTCCGCAAGAATCAGGTTAAGAAGGATAGGAAAGAACCCAAAAAAGAAGCCGCATTTCCGGGTCAGTGTATTCGACAGTAAGCGTAACCGGGATAGTAAATTTATCGAAGAGATAGGTTTTTATAATCCAATTACGGGAGTAGCGAAAATCAAAAAAGATCGCTATGATTTCTGGGTTAGTAAAGGCGCTCAGGCATCTGAAACTATAAAAAGGCTGGTTAAAAAACAAGTTGCTGTTTAATAAGATTAAGTTCGTTCCTCCTGCGTCCGCCAATAATCGTGGCGGACTTCGGAGGATTTCGCTAGATGTCCGCCTTCGGCGGACGTATATAGGTGCTCAAGCTCAAGGAGGTAATAAATGCCTACAGGACAACAAGTAAATCCTTTGTTAAATCTTTTACCTTTGGTCTTTATTTTTATTGTTTTCTATTTTCTACTTATCCGTCCTCAGAAATCAAAAGAAAAGGAACAGCATAAAATGCTGGATGCTTTAGAGAAAAACGACGAGATAGTGACAGTAAGCGGTATCCATGGAACTATAGTCAATGTGAAGGATAAGACTATAACCTTAAGGGTTGATGATAATGTTAAGATTGAAATGGAGAAGAGCTGTGTTGCTTATGTAAAAAAGAATCAGGTAGCGAAATAATTATTGATTCATGATTGAGGCTTACCTGCCGGTGAGGCAGGGAGTTTGGAACTGAGAGCTAACTGCAAAAGGAAGGAATATGGAAAGAAAACTGATTTATAAGGTAATTTTTATTTTGGCGGTTATCGGGACGTGCATCTATTATACCTTTCCTTTGGATAAGAGAATAAACCTGGGGTTGGATCTAAAAGGCGGGATGCATCTTTTATTAAAAGTTGATACCAGCCATTTACCGGAAAAAGCCAGAGCGGATGCCGCGGACAGGGCATTGGAGGTGGTGCGTAACCGGATTGATTCGTTTGGAGTCAGGGAGCCTTCGATCCAAAAACAAGGCGACGATGAGATTGTGGTTCAACTGCCCGGGGTTACCGATAGGGAGAGGGCCATTGATATAATCGGTAAAACCGCGCTCCTGGAATTCAAATTAGTTTCCGCTGATCCGGATAAATTAAAAGAGGCGATTGAAGGTAAAGCCGCCGAGGATTTTGAATTAAAATATGCCACCGAAGACAATGAGCCGTTACTTCTGGAAAAACAGGCCCTTTTAACCGGTGATACTGTAGCCGATGCCCAAGTGCGTTTTGATCAGAGTTCGTTTAATGAGCCCGCGGTATCCATAAAATTCAATGC
This sequence comes from Candidatus Omnitrophota bacterium, assembly GCA_018825985.1. GTDB lineage: Bacteria > Omnitrophota > Gorgyraeia > Gygaellales > Profunditerraquicolaceae > JAHKAP01. Next base: position 71,321 of record JAHKAP010000071.1, on the reverse strand, counting down.
CGAGGGCGCAAAAAAATTCGGCGAGATCACTGCCGCGAATATTGGCAGGCGTTTAGCTATTGTTCTGGATGGCAAGGTTCAGTCCGCTCCCCGGATAAAAGACGCGATCCCTTCAGGCGAAGGGATTATAACCGGAAGGTTTGATATTGAACAGGCTCAGGACCTGGCTATAGTTTTAAGGATCGGCGCTTTGCCCGCTCCTATGGTTATCGAAGAAGAGAGGACTGTCGGCCCGTTACTGGGGCAAGATTCGATAAATAAAGGAGTAAAAGCCACGCTTATCGGCGGGGCCATGGTTTTTATATTTATGGCGATCTATTATTTGATTGCCGGGTTGGTGGCTAATATTGCTTTAATCCTCAACCTTTTAATAATCACAGGCTGTTTGGGGATGCTGCCTTATATGTTTCCCGGGGTATCAGCTACACTGACCCTGCCGGGTATCGCCGGTATGGCGTTAGCGTTAGGTATGGCAGTAGATGCCAATGTATTGATTAATGAACGCATCAGGGAAGAGCTTGCCTTGGGCAGGAATTTAAAGGCTGCGATAGCTAATGGCTATAACCGGGCGTTTAGCGCGATATTTGATTCTAACCTTACTACTTTGATCGCAGCTTTTCTTTTGTTTCAGTTCGGCACCGGGCCGATAAGGGGTTTTGCTGTAACCCTGACCATCGGTTTGATGGCTAGTATGTTTACCGCTATTGTGGTTACCCGGACAATTTTTGAACTTTTACTTAAATTCGGGTGGCTTAAATCTTTCCCGATGCTTAAGTTTATCGGTGAGACCAAACTTGATTTTATCGGTAAGAGAAAAGTATTCTATGTTATTTCTGCGGTAGTGATCATTGCCGGTTTAGTTGTTTTCTTCCAAAAAGGATCAAATGCTTTTGGTATAGATTTTGCCGGCGGCCAACTGCAGGAATACTCATTTAAGAATCCGCCCCAGGTAGATAAGATCCGTCAGCTGCTTAAAGATTTGGATTTAGGCGATGCCTCGATCCAGCAATTCCGGGACAATCCTAAGGCTATTCTTATCCGCTCTAAATCTGATAAGAATCAGGTTTTAATGTCAAAATTAAGGGAAGTTTTTCCTGATGAAGACGTGCAGATGCTCAGGATCGAACATGTCGGCCCGATAGCCGGAAAGCATTTGAAGGGCAAGGCATTTTACGCGATTGTCTGGTCCCTGGCGGGTATATTGATCTATGTCGGCTTCAGGTTCAAACATATTAATTTCGCGCTTGCCGGCGTAATAGCCCTTATACATGATGTATTAGTGGCTTTAGGGTTTTTAGTTATGACCGGAAGGCAGATCGACCTTTTAAGTGTAACCGCGTTTCTGACCATAGCCGGCTATTCTATCAACGATACTATAGTTATTTATGACCGGGTAAGAGAGAATATGCGCAATAGCCGCAAAATGAGCCTTGCGGAATTGATTAACCTAAGCGTAAATCAGACTCTGGCCAGGACCGTGCTTACTTCAAGCATAACTTTGTTTGTGGTATTGGCGATCCTATTTTACGGCGGAGAGGTGTTGAGCAATTTTGCGTTCACCCTGGTAGTCGGTTTTGTCTCCGGCGTATATTCTACTGTTTTTATCGCATCGCCTCTGGTGCTTGCCTGGCAGAAGAAAAAAGTTAAGTTATAAAATTAATGTTTCGATCCCTGAAACTTTATAAGGGTGGTTATGTGGACCTGGAAAGCCTCGTAACCACCCTTATTAATTTTGATTACAAGAGACAGAATAATCTTCTGGAAGAGGGTGATTTTGCGCTTAGGGGTAATATAATTGACGTTTTTCCCTTTACTTTCGAGCAACCGATAAGGATAGAATTAGGACTGGAAAACAAAATAGCCTGGATAAAGACGTTTGTTCCTTCTGAGGGATCATTGCTCTGGGAACATCAGATAGCGATCATCCTGCCGATAAAAAAGGCCCATACCTTAAGAACCGCCAGTTTCAGCGAAGAATTTCCTTTATCCAGTTTTGTGGATGTTAATGCCGGAGACTATGTTGTCCATAACTTGCATGGTATAGGAAAGTTCTTAGGGCTGCAGAAAGTAAAAGATAAAGATGGCTTCAGGGATTATCTGGTGATCGAGTATGACCGGATGGAAAAACTTTATGTTCCGGTCAACGATATGCACCTGGTGCAGAAATATATCTCATTCCAAACCCGCAGGCCTAAGCTTTACCGTTTGTCCAGCAAAGAATGGCAAAAGACCAAAGATAAGGCCAGAAAGGGGGTTCAGAAATTGGCCTGGGAACTTCTAACTTTGCAGGCGATGCGCCTGAGCGCATCGGGGTTTAATTATTCCGGGGATAGCCAGTGGCAGATAGAATTTGAGAAGACCTTTGCGTATCAGGAGACCCCGGATCAGATCAAGGCTGTAAAAGAGGTTAAATTGGATATGGAATCTTCTAAACCGATGGACCGGCTTCTTTGCGGCGATGTAGGATACGGCAAGACTGAAGTGGCGATGCGCTCTGCCTTCAAGGCGATGATGGATAATAAGCAGGTAGCATATCTCGTGCCTACTACTATTTTGGCGGAACAGCATTTTCAGAATTTTACTCAGCGGCTTCTGGATTTTCCGGTCAATGTCCAGATGCTTTCGAGGTTTAAAACATTGTCTGAGCAAAAAGAGATTATCAGGAATCTTAGCCGGGGGAACGTGGACATTGTTATCGGTACCCACCGCCTTTTGTCCGATGACGTAAAATTCAAGGATCTGGGCCTGTTGATAATTGATGAAGAACAGCGTTTTGGGGTCAGGGCAAAAGAAAAAATAAAGGCTTTAAAACTGGCTATTGATGTAATCACACTTACCGCTACCCCCATACCCCGGACTCTTTATATGAGCCTGATGGGGGCAAAGGACCTCTCTGTGATTAATACTCCGCCGGAAAATAGGTTGCCTATCAAAACCATTATGGTAGAATATGATGGCGATTTGATCCACCAGGCGATCCTCAGGGAGATCCGGCGGAAAGGGCAGGTATTTTTTTTGCATAACCGGGTACAGGACATCGAAAGAGTGAAAGAGAGGATTGCCAGAGGCTTGCCTAAAGGGGCCAGGATAGCTATAGGCCACGGCCAGATGCCCTCTAAAGTCCTTGAACAGGTTATGTATGATTTCATAAAAGGGAATATCGATATTTTGGTTTGCACAATGATCATTGAATCGGGCATAGATATACCCAATGCTAATACCATTATCGTTAATAATGCCCATACTTTCGGTTTGTCGGATTTGCATCAGCTGCGGGGCAGGGTAGGAAGGTTTAACCGCCCGGCTTACGCCTACTTTGTGGTCCCTCGCAAAGATACCTTGGATAATGACGCCAGGAGAAGGCTGAAGGCCTTGGAAGATTACGCGCATTTAGGCGCAGGGTTTAAGATCGCGATGGAGGACCTGGAGATGAGAGGCGCGGGAAACCTCTTAGGCGTCCAGCAACATGGATTCATCAATTCGGTCGGCTTTGATCTGTATTGCCGGCTTTTAAAAGAAGCCATAGCTAATTTTAAAAAAATCGGAGACGAAGTTCATGCCTAAATCTATTAGAATTTTTATAATTTCTGTAATACTACCTACTACATACTGCCTACTATCTACTGTTCCCGCATTCGCTGCTGATAAAATCATCGCTATAGTCAATAATGAAGCAATCACTCAGAAAGAATTAGATGATTTTCTGAATTTTACGCGGATGCGTTTAAATGAAAATTACGACAAAATAAAGATCGAAGAGAAAATGGATTCAATAAAAAAAGACCTGCTGGATAGGTTGATCGAGGACCGGCTTTTAGTCCAGGAGGACAAAAAAGAAGAAATCAAAATCGATCCGCAGAGGATCAAGGATAAGATAAACGATACTATAAAACAGTATAATAACCAGGCTGAATATGAAATTGCGTTAAGGCAGCAGGGTTTGGTCCAGGCGGATATCGAGACTAAAGTTAAAGAGCAGCTATTGATGTTTGCCCTGATTGAATCTAAGGTAAGAAGCAAGATTATTATTGAGCCCGAGGAGGTAACGGATTTTTATTATAAGAATATTGAAGAATTCAAACTGTCTGAACAGCGTGAGTTTGAGTATATAGTTTTTTCTGATGAATCTTCAGCCATAGAGGCAATCGACAAATTAAAAACGGAAAGCGATTGGAGCGAAGCGGCGGATAAGTATTCTTTTAAAGTCAATAAGCATTCCGGCAGGAAAAACAGCGAGTTAAGAAAAGAGATTGACGAAGTGGTATTTAACCTTAAGGCCGGCGCGGTTTCTGCTCCGGTAAAAATAGATGATAGTTTTTACATTTTTAAAGTAGGCAATATAACATTATACCGCCAGCAGAGTTTATTCGAGGTTCAAGATAGGGTCTATAGGATACTCTGGGAGAGGAAAATGCAGGAAGGAATGGTCAAGCTTATTGATGATCTGCGTAAAAAAGCGTATATTAAGATCTTTTAGGCCAAAGATCGGTTTAACTATGGGAGATCCTTCCGGCATTGGCCCGGAGATAATCGCCGCGGCCCTGAAGCATTTAAAAGTTAAGGCTGATATAGTAATCATTGGCGACCGCAAAGTATTTAAAACCATTCATTATTCATCATCCCCCATCAATAATAAGTTTGAGTTTATTGACTTGAACAATGTCAATTATAAAAATTTTATGTTTGGAAAGGTAAATGCTGAATATGGCCGGGCCTCGATTGAGTATCTTGACGAGGCTTTGCGGTTGATCAAGGATAAAAGAATTGACTGCCTGGTTACCTGCCCGATATCCAAGGAATCGATAAATTTGGCTGGATTCAAGTATGGCGGGCACACTGAGTACCTGACTAAAAAGACCGGTACCAAAGATTTTGTAATGATGCTTTTAAATAATAAAATAAGGATAAGCCTGGTTACCCGGCATATCCCGATCAGAAAAGTGTCTTCCATTGTGAACCAGGACGCATTGCGCTCTGCGATCCGGATTACTTTTCGCTCCCTTAAGAGTTCATTCAATATTCCCCATCCGCGCTTGGCAGTATGCGGTTTGAATCCTCATGCTTCGGATAATGGGGTGATCGGCGATGAGGAGAATAGGGTTATAAAACCGGTCATAAGGGAATTTAGGTTAAAATTTAGATTAGACGGCCCGGAATCAGCTGACGTTATAATGTTAAGGGCGGTTAAAGGCGAATACGACGCGGTTATAGCTATGTATCATGACCAGGCGTTGATTGCCTTGAAATTAAGCGGTTATTCCAGCGGAGTCAATATAACTTTAGGCCTGCCTTTTGTGCGAACTTCACCTTTACACGGCACTGCTTTTGATATTGCCGGCAAGGGCGAAGCAGACCCGTCCTCATTAATCGCGGCAATCAAGCTCGCTTTCAAATGCTGCTTGAATCAGAGAGAAAAAAAAACGAAGGACGTTTCTATTTTTTCTCTCTCAACCAATATATGAAAATACGGAAACGCCCCCTATTTTTTCGTCCAAAAAAAAGATTTGGGCAGAATTTCCTAGTTGACCAGAATATCCGCAGGAAGATAATCGCGTCCTGCGCGTTTTCATCGTCGGATATAGTTTTGGAGATAGGCGCAGGTAAGGGTGAGATGACCGGACTGGTCGCTGAAAAAACCGCTTCGGTATATGCCCTGGAGATCGACCGGGACCTATATCCCCAGCTTAAGGAAAACCTGAAAAACTTAAGTAACGTAAGGCTGTTCAATCAGGATATCCTTAAATTCGATTTCCAGAAGCACTTTGGATCAGCAAAGTCTAAGATCAAGGCATTCGGCAATATACCTTATTACATCACTACTCCAATTATCGAGTATCTGCTGGAGAACCGCAGTAAAGTAGATGTAGTTTTTCTTACCGTGCAAAAGGAGTTTGCCCGGCGGATAGTTTCATTAGAAGGTTCTAAGGATTATGGATCGCTCAGCTGCTTTATCCAGTATTTTACCTGCCCAAAAATAGTTTTTATGATTAAAAGGTCATGTTTTCGGCCTATGCCAAAAGTTGATTCTTGTCTAATACGGCTGGATATTCGCGCAACCCCTGCGGTAAATGTAAAAAATGAAGAAAAGCTTTTCACGATAATCCGGGCCGCGTTTAATCAAAGAAGGAAGACGTTAAGAAACAGCCTGGAAAATTTAGCGACACAAGATAACTTGAATATTTTTTTCGCTGAGCATAATATTGATCCTAACATCCGGCCTCAGGACCTTAGCCTGGATAGTTTCGCGAGTTTATCTGATTTTATCCCTGATTTTTAGCTTTAGGCAAATTTACCTATCTTATTGAAAAATAAGTATTTTAGGCTTGACAAAACCAAAATATTTGATATATATTAGACTTATGGTAGTTATGATAAGCTGCGCACCTTTTATATACTTAAATTGTTATAAATCAGGAGAATGTTTAATGCGATTAAGCACCAAAAAGGCGCGGGCTAAATTTGCCTTTGCCAATGTATAAAACCAAAAACCAAAAGAATCATAAGAACATCTCAGTCAAAGAAATAATCAATAAATACCACATATCTTACCAGACAGTAAATCACTATACCGACCTAGGTTTATTCTCAGTTGCCCTTAAAAAAGGGAATATCCGTTTTTACGATTCCTGCCAGGTTAGGAAAAGGCTTTCGGTTATAACCCGTTTAGCCAGCGAAGGTTATTCTTTATATCTGATCCGCAGGAAATTGTTGGGAGTTTAGTTTATGATGATCAAATCCGCTTTAGCAATATTTCTGGTTATTTTATTTACCAAGAGCGCAGCATTTGCGCAAGAGAATAACTCTGTTACTGGCAGGAGTGAGGATAATATATCTTCTTCGGTAGCAGTAAAACCAGAGAAGCCTGCTGAAAGTAAACCGGCAGCCCAGCTTAATGTTGAGAATACCTTTGCCGGCGAATTCATAGGCTGGGGGATAAAAATCCCGGCCAATAATTATAATTTTATAAAGGGCGCGATATTAGTATTTGGAAATCAATGGGGTACTCCGGTTAATAATGATGAAGAGTTAGAGAACCAGATATGGGAGCAATTGCTTCTTTCTTTTGAGGCATTCCGCAGGGGTATTAATGTTGAGCCCCAGGAACTGGAGGAACAGATCACTAGGGTATTGGATAATTCCAAGATTAATTTTAATTGGAAACAGAACCGTAACGCCTATACGATGTGGGTCAGTGATAAGTTGAGAGAGCCGGTGGAGGTATTTGAAAACCAATTGCGGCATCTTATTCAGTTGGATAAGTTGCGCAAGCAGGTCCTGGATAGCATAAAACCCGAGATCAGTGAAGATGAATTGCGCCAGGAATTCAGAAACGAGTATAACACTATCGGCCTGGAATTGGTGCAGTTTGAGGACCTCAAGAGCGCCCAGGATTTTTATGGTAAAATGAAAGATTCGGCTCTTTGGGATCAGGAGGCTAAATCCAACCCTAAATTTTCCAAGCGGCTGGGATTTGTGGCTTTTGAATTCCTTATAGATATGTGGAAAGTGCCTTCGGAAGATTTGTATAAAATGATTAAAATGGAGATTTATTCTGTTTATCCGCCTACACCGATATACAAGGGGTACGGGGTTTTCCGGATTTTGGATAAAAAGGTTGCCGATGAGAATGAATTTACAAAGGTGCGGGATGGGTATTATAAAAAAGTTGAAAACCGCAAGAAATATGAAGGCCTGGGAGCTTGGATCCAGAAGTTACAAGAAGAGGCCAGGATAAGTCCTGTCTGGCAGATTAGTTAAAGAGATGATCAATAAATTATTTTTTACACGGATGTACACTGATCTATTAACGGATTCCCGCGGATTATCCGTGTCGATCCGTTATTTATATCCGTGTATATCCGTGCCAAAAGTTATTTTTTCAGCGCTTTGTTAAAAATATGAGTTATTTTAAAATATTGGGTTTTGAAAAAGAGCCGTTTTCTACTAGTCCTGACCCGGAGTTCTTTTATCTGTCAAAAGAGCACGAGCGGGCAATGACCAATATTTTAATAGAATTACGCTTAAGAAGGGGTTTGAGCGTAATTTTGGGCGATATCGGGACCGGCAAGACTACCCTCTCCCGTAAATTGATCCAGGAGCTGAAGGACCGGGATGATTTTATATTTAATATTGTGCTTGATCCTACTTTTGAAAGCGAGGAACTTTTTCTTACATCTCTGGCCAGGGATTTTGAAATAAATAATCCCGTGTTAGAGGGTAAACCGGTAAATATATTGGACCTAAGAGAGTCTTTCGAGCGTTTTCTTTTCCAGAAGGGCGTAACTGAAAATAAGATCGTTACCCTGATCGTCGATGAGGCCCAGAAATTGAGCGAGAGCTCAATGGAGGTTTTGAGAGTCCTGCTTAATTACGAGACTAATTCATATAAACTGCTGCAACTTGTCCTTTTGGGCCAGCTGGAACTTCACGCTAAAATAATCAGTATGCCCAATTTTTTTGATCGGATCAGTTTTAAATATACCTTAAACCCTTTAGATATTGATGAAGTAAGGGAGATGATAGAATTCCGGATCAGGCAGGCAGGATATAAGTCAAATATGCATATTTTTCTTGATGAGGCGATAAAGGAGATCTATCAATACAGCCGAGGATATCCGCGCCAGATCACCATGTTTTGCCACAAGGCCTTAAAGCATATGGTGCTGCAAAATAAATTTGTGGTAGACGCAGCGTTGGCCAAAGAACTTATAGATGATGAGGTTAAATCAGGATGGCACAAGACAAATCCCTTAGTCCAGAAAAACAGTTATTAAGCCTTATAGAAGGGCAGGAATCGCAGAATAAAAAAGCGGTTTCTCCCGCTGCGGCGATAATAGAAGACGGGTCTAGCCTTAAGCCGAAAATTATTGCCAAGACCGCTGAGGATTATGCTCTCCAGCACCGTAATCTTAGTTTGTTTTCCGTAGAGGCCTGGATTGGTAGGCTCTCTTTTTTTAAAGGCCAATTTAAGAAATGGTCTAAAGTCGGTCAATCCCAGTCCGATGTTATAAAGTTAGTTAATAGATTTATGTATTTAGGGATTTTTATCCTGGCTGTATACTTTGCCGGAAATTTCTCATTTTCAATGATCAATGTTAATAAAATCCCTCAAATGGATTTTAAGGTTCAGTCAGCGGTTGCCAATCCGGTAGGACTGGCTGGACTATCTCCTATTAAACCCTCATCATATTATCTTGAGAAAGTACGCCAGAGGGATATTTTTAAAATGGGACCAATGCAAAAGGATGAAGAGAAACAGCCGTTAAAGATAGTGGAATTGACTAAAAACCTGAAGTTGGTAGGCATATCTTGGTCGGATGACCCGGATGTAATGATTGAAGATACCGGCACTAAAAGGACTTTTTTTGTTAAGAGAGGGCAGTCCATCGGAGAGATCAAGGTCCAGGCTGTTTTTAAGGATAAGATAATTTTAAGTTACGATAAAGAGGAGATGGAATTAAAGTGAAAAGGTTTTTTATCCTGAACGCTTGGGTGTTTATTTTTTTAGTAAATAATCTACCTGCGCAGGAAGACGCTGTTAAGAACCTGGCCCAGGCGGCTATTCCTGCGGCTCCTGCTGTTTCGGCTACTGCTCCAGAACCAAGGATTATCCCTTTAAGCTTAGGGATAGAAGGCAAGGTTACCCTGGACCTGCGCAATATTGATATCGTGGATGCCCTGAAATATTTATCAGTAAAGACCGGGGTAAATCTGATCACTAATAAGTCGGTTAGCGGAAGGATCACCCTGAATGTGGAAAACGCTATTGTCAAAGACGTTTTCGACGTGATGTTGCGCAGCAATAACCTGGCTTTTGATAAAAAAGGCGATATCTATAATGTTATGACCCAGGAAGAGTATAAAGCGCTTTACGGAAAGAATTTTTCGGATGTGCGCCAGGTCAAGGTTTTTAAATTGAAATATGCCATTCCTGAACAGGCCTTTAGCTTTCTGGATACCCTAAAAAGCGAAGTGGGCAGGATACTGGTTGACCCTGAATCAGGCAATGTTTTGATTATAGATACTCCGGATAGGATAGAGATAATTCAACAGGCTATGCAGGGGTTTGAGGAAAATAATATAGTTAAAATCATTAGAATAAATTACGCCAGGGCTAAAGACATAGAAGATACCATTAAATTTCAGCTGGATGGGAAGAGGGTAGGCCTGGTCAAATCGGACGACCGGGGCAATAATATCATTATTCAAACTTTGCCTGAGAGGATGAAACAGGTCGAGGAATTGGTAAGGGGCCTTGACCGGCAGACTAAAGAAGTCATGATCGATACCCGGGTGATCCAAATCAAATTATCCCGCGGAGGAAGTGTCGGCACGCAGTGGGAGGGTATATTTGATGTAGCCAGGAAATACGGTATGTCTTATGTGGGCGCGTATCCGTTTAGCGCGGTGCAAGCCGCGACTGATGCCTGGCGCTCCAGGAGTACAGTCTGGGCTAATTCCACTGGTGCCGGTTCGTACCCTTTTACCGGGACAGCTTCGAATTATGCGGCAGGCAAACAGAGTATCGGCGCCCAGGAGTTGCATATCGGTAATGTAGGTAAACAGGATTTTGATGTGATCTTTAAATATATACTTACTTTGGGAGATACTAAAATCCTTTCCAGCCCTAAATTAGTAGTGGTTAATAACCAGGAGGCTAAGATCCACGTCGGGACTAAAGATGCCTATGTCACTACTACTACGACTACCGGCAGCACTGGCCCAAATACCGTTGCCGAACAGGTTAATTTTATTGATACCGGGGTTTTGCTTTCCGTTGTTCCTAATATTAATGATGAGGGTTTTATTACTTTGAAAGTAAAGGCCGAAGTTAATTCTGTTATTGATACATTGATCACGCCCACTAAGAACGAGATCCCGATTCTTGATACTTCTTTGGCGGAGACTACAGTTATGGTAAAGGATGGTTCGACTATAGTTATCGGCGGATTGCGTAAGGAACAGGAGACGAGCAGTTCGCAACAAACGCCTTTCTTAGGAAGTATTCCTTTCCTGGGGAATTTGTTCAAAGTCAGGTCGCATGATAAGGACACGACTGAGTTGTTGATTTTACTCACCCCTAAAATAATCAGCGGCGATTATCTGGTTACCGGCGTCAGTGGTAAGGGAACAGATAAGGAATCTATCAAAAACATAAAGGAATATAAAGACTTGGATTTTAAAGAGATCGAAATTCAGGAGAAACCGGATCCAGCTTCAAAAGTTTTTATTCCGGCTGGCAAAAATGCTCTAACGGTAAAGGGGATGAAGAAAAGATAATCTAAAATTGATTTTATGGCACGGATAAACACGGATCAAAATAGCGGATAGGCACGGATATATCCGTGTAAATCCGTGAAATAATCCGCGGTAATCCGTGATAAGTATACTTTTAATATTTCAAAAAACGGAGTATTTATGAGGAAAAAAATGCGCGATTTACTTATTCAGAATTTTATCCGGCTATTCGTTTTTATCGGTTTAATATTCCAACAGGTTGGATTACCTGCTGGCAGGCAGGCTTTTGCCCAGACTGATACTTCAGGCCAGGTTTCTAAACAGGAGGCTCAAGGCGCTAAAACCAATCAGCTGGAAAAAGACCTTCGGACGTCTAAAGAACTAAACCGGCAATTGATCGGGGAGAAGGAGGTTCTTGAAGCTCAACAGAAACAATTATCCTCCCAATTGAAAGAATTGCATGCCCAGAGGCTAGCTTTGGAAAAAGATAAACAAGCGATCGAGCGAGAGCGCCAGAACCTCCAGAATGAATATGCCACTCTTTCTGAACAGTTAGCTAATGTTAGGGTTGATCAGGAATCTGCCGGCAAGGCCGAAGATTTTACCAAACAACTTCAGGAGCGTCAGAAGCAGCTTGATCAAATGCGCGAGGAATTGAATAAACTCAGGAAGCAGCAGGATGAGCTAACCGGAAGGTATGAGGATCTGAATGCCCAAAGCGACCAGAAACTAAAGCAGTTAAATAAGGAATTAGCTCAGTCAGACCAGGAGAAGCAGAGGCTGCTCGCCCAGGTAAGCGATCTGGATAAACAGGGCAAGGAGCTCAACGATACTCTTCAGCAGGCCCTTAGTGACTTGGCAAATGTTGAGGAGACAAAGAATAAGATTGCTAAAGAATTGGAATCGAAGAATGCCAAATTGGCAGAAAAAAGTAAACAATCCGACCCTAAGATTAGCGAGGAATATGAAAAGCTTAAAAAAGAATATTATAAATTAAATGAACAATCAAACTCCCTTTATGAGCAAAAGATATCTTTAGAGCGGGAGAATCAAGATTTAAATAAAAAATACCAGCCATTAGAAGAACAGCTGCGTAATACCCAGCAGCAGTTTGAGCAGGTTAAACAAAAGGTTTCCGGGTTAGAGGCGTATCAGGCTCAGGCCTTAGGAGAAAATTCCCGTTTAAAACAACAGTTGAATGAGCTGAATGTTCAGTTTGTTCAATCGAAAGCTCAAAAAGATAAAGATATCGAAGCGATCAAAGCTCAGAAAGAAGATGAATTAACGGTATTAGACGGCCAGCTGGTTCAATTACACGCTCTATTGTCGGATTATGACCGCCAAAAAGAAGAAGCAATAAATCAGGCCAAGTCCAAGAAAGATCAAGAGGCTGTTCAACTGAAACAAGATTCAGCCCGCTTAAAAGAAGATAATAGCCGTCTGCTTAAGCAGATTGATGATTTGACTTCCCAGTTCACTCAACTTAAGGCTCAGAGAGAGAAAGATCTGGATAGGGTAAGCGGCCAGGCCGAACAGATAAAATCCCAAAAAGACGCTGAATTAGCTAAATTGAATGAACAATTTACATTATATAAAAATTCAAAGGAGCCGGAACTAATCAGCCTTAAAGATAAGGTTGCTGCTCTGCAGAGAGATACTCAAGTTTCTCAGGACGCGCTCACCCTGGCCCAGAATGATTATAATGTTTTGAAAAAACAGTACCAGGAGGCTAAGGATAACCTAAATATTTACCAGAATACACTGGCTAATCTTAAGACTCAAAAAGATTCGCAACTGGAAAAGTTTCAGGCCCAGAAAGAAAAAGAACTCTCTGAGCTTAAGGCCCAGAAAGACGCTGAATTCAACCAGCTCAGTAAACAGAACCAATCGCTCTTAGCCAAGGAACAGTCTCTTGACGCGGAGCGCTCTAAACTCAATGACGCCCTTAAGGCTTCCCAGTCCCAGCTTGAGCAGATCAGTAAACAGTTAGCCAAGGTTGATGAGACTAAATCCAGCGCAATAAATGAATCCGCTAACCTTAAGAAACAACTGGATAATTTAAGTAACCAGCTCACTCAGCTTAAATCCCAGAAAGATAAAGAGCTAAGCGCCTTGGCCAGCCAGAAAGAGAAGGACCTCTTAGATTTAAAATCTCAGAAGGAGAAAGAGCTCGCCCTGGCAAATGACCAATTCACTCAGCTTAAATCCCAGAAAGAAAAAGAACTCACTGAGCTTAAGGCCCAGAAAGACGCTGAATTCAACCAGCTCAGTAAACAGAATCAATCGCTCTTAGCCAAGGAACAGTCTCTTGACGCTGAGCGCTCTAAACTCAATGACGCCCTTAAGGCTTCCCAGTCCCAGCTTGAGCAGATCACCCAATTATTGAATTCTAGCCAGGAATCGAAAAAGAAGTCTGAAGACCAAGTAAAGTCTTTAAATAAGGACCTCTCGGATCAAAAAGCCAGGCTTAACCTTTATGAGGATGCCTTGATAAAGTTCCGAACTGAAAAAGAAACTCAGTTAAATCAGCTAAAACTGGATAAGGATAAAGAGTTGGCTGTTATTATGGAGAAATCCGGCCGGGCTTTAAATGATGTAAAATTCTTCCAGGATCTATCCCGGCAATTAACTGTTGATAAAGATAACCTGCTTAGTCAGCAGGCTCAGCTTAATAATAGGGTTAAGGAGTTAACTAATCAGAAAAACAGCCTGGAGAGAGATTCTCAAACTGCGACCCTTAAAAGTCAGAATCTGGAACGCGACTTTTCTAAGCTTAATGAAAGTATCAATTCCTTGCAAAATCAGGTATCCAGCTTGAGTCAGCAGAAGCAGGAACTTTCAGCTAAACTTTATGAGCAGGATAGGGAATCCGAGCAATTGCGTCAGCAATTGGCTAAAACTGAAGGCGGGATGAGTCAGACTAAGGATCAGTACCTGAAAGTCAATAAACAATATGAGGAGTCCTCAGCGCTGAGTATACAATTAAAAGAACAATACAGCCAGGCGAGCGTCCAATTGGCTCAGCTGAAATCCCAGAGAGATTCCGAAAACCAGGTTTTAAATGAAAGGATCGCTAAACTGCAGAAAGACATTGAATTCTCTCAGGATTTGATTAAGCAATTGACCCAGGATAAAGAATCTTTTCAGTCTCAGCAAAAGCAGATCACTGAGCAGCTCAAGGGTTTGGAAAGCCAAAAGATCATGCTGGAGGATGAAAATAAAAAATTAGTCCAGCAGAACGCGTTTTTAAAGGATGAATATGTTAATGGTTCCCAGAAGACTACTAATTTAAGGCAGCAATATTTGGATTTGGTGGCCGTGAAAGAGAAGCTCCAGGATACCTTAGAGCAGACAGAAAAGAGATTCAGGGAATCCGAGGCCGCCCAGCAGGCCTTGATATTAAAAAGCCAGGAATACAGCAAACAGAACCAGGATTATCAGCAGAAGGTAAAAGGAAAACAGGAGCTTGAAGGACAAGTTAAATCGATGCAGGAGGAGTTTATTAAGCTGAAGCATGATTATATACAAATGGAAGAAAAGTATAAATCGCTAAACGACCAGAACCGGAACCTTAAAAAGAGGTATAGCAAATTGCCTCAGGAGAATGCGACTTTGCATTATAACCTGGGAGTTTTATATACCCAAAATCAGGAATATCAGAGGGCGATCGCTGAATTTGAGAAGGTCCTGGAGGTAAAGGAGAATGACGCGGAAAGCCTCTATAACCTGGGTGTGATTTACGGCGAATACTTAAACGATAGGCCTAAGGCCCTTAATTATTTTAAGAAATATTTAGTGATTTCGCCTAAAGACGGGGATGCTGAAAAAGTAAGAAAGTATATTGTTACCTGGGAGACTTTTGACCAGAAATAGAAAAGATGAATAATAAATATATTGACGCGAAAGATATAGAAAAAAAGTACCGTATTTCTTATCAGACCATAAATCGATATACCAGCGTGGGTTTGTTAAGGATAGCTTTTAAAAAGAGTAATATCCGTTTTTATAAGCGGGAGCAGGTGGATAAATCCATTAAGAAGATATCCGCGCTTACGAGCGAAGGTTATCCTCTTGTGTTGATCCGTAAAAAGTTGGTGGGCATATAGATGAAGTTATTAAGGGTAATAATATTTGTAATTATTGCGGCCCATTTGACTTTGGGTTTTACCCGGGCAGCGGATGATAATAAACATCTGGCAGCTTTAATCGGTATGGGCCCTCAGTCTACGCCGACCCCGGAGTTTAATGATAAAATCATCTCTTTGGACCTGCGGGATATTGAGGTGAATGAGGCCCTAAAATTTCTGGCCGGCAAGGCTAACTTGAATATCATACCAACCAAGGATGTGGGGGGCAGAATTACTCTAATGGTAGACAATGTCCCGGTTAAAGATGTATTTGATATAATGCTGCGCAGCAATAGCCTGGCCTATGATAAACAAGGCAGTATCTATAACGTAATGACCGAAAAAGAATTTAAAGCCCGTTACGGAAAGAATTTTACCGATCTGCGACAGGTCAAAGTATTGCATATTAATTATACTATACCGGAAAACGCCACAACTTTACTCAATGCCTTTAAAAGCGAAGTAGGCAAGGTCATGATCGATGCTGATTCGGGAGCAGTGTTGATCATAGATACCCCGGAGAAGATATCCGATATGGAAGAGGCGGTAAAGGCAATGGAGAAGATGAGTGATATCCGGATATTTAATTTAAAGTACGCCCGGGCCAAAGAAGTAGAGACGCAGCTGCAGGTTCAGCTGGACTTAAAAAAAGTCGGATACATCAAGGCAGACGAGCGGACTAATCAAGTTATTGTTCAGACCTTGCCTGAGCGTATGGAGCAGATAAGTAAATTGATAGATGGTTTGGATGGAAAAACCAAGCAAGTCCTTATTGACGCTAAGATAGTTCAAGTCAAGCTAAATAATCAATTAAGCAGCGGTATACAGTGGGAGGGTTTATTCGACCTGGGAATTAATAGCGGTTTAACCTATCTTGGCGCTTATCCTTTTAGTTATGTAGTCAATAGCACAACTACCGGTTGGCAATCCAGGCTGGCGACCCTGAATCAACAAAATGCCGTAGGTTCCTATCCTTTTTCCGGGACCAGCACAGCTGATTTTGCCGGCGGTAAACAAAGTATCGGGACTCAGGAGATGCATCTTGGGATGGTAACTAAGGACCAGGATTTTGATACGATAATCAAATATCTGCAAACATTAGGCGAGACCCGGATACTTTCTAATCCGAAATTAGCGGTAATAAATAATCAGGAGGCCAAGATCCATGTTGGCGAGAAGCAGGCATATATTACGACTACTACCACCAAAAGCCAGAGCACCGATACCATCTCAGAGGCGGTTACTTATATCGATGTAGGCCTGCAGTTATTTCTGACCCCCACTATCAATGATGAAGGTTTTGTCACATTAAAGATAAAGCCTGAGATCAGCAGCGTTCTTAGTTACCTGGAGACCAGCCAGGGGAATAAAATTCCTATAATCGATACCTCTACCGCTGAGACCACGGTTATGGTTAAACAGGGTACGACTATTCTAGTCGGAGGGTTAAGCAAGGAAGAGAAAGTTAAAGACTCGCAGGCAACTCCTTTTTTAAGCAAGATACCTTTTTTAGGTAAGGCTTTTTCCCAGGATAGCACCAAAGTCGTCCGGACCGAATTACTGGTTTTAATTACCCCGCATATTATAAAAGGGGATGAGTTTATAACCGGCTATGACCGCGATCTACAGTATCGTTTAGATAAAGAATATCAAAACTATAAGCCTATAAATGAAGAGTCTGAAGCGGGCGCGCCCAAGGCTTTCCAGGATTATCCAGAGCGTAAAATAGAAGAAAGAACCATTGACATAAAGCCGGCAAGAATTTCCGAGGGGGAAAAATGAAAAAGATCTTTAACAGAATATTTTTTGTATTTATCTTTACCTATACCTCTACCTTTACCTTTTCTATTATTAATACAGCATTAGCCCAGGAGAGCTGGGAGAAAAAATATGAGGACCTGAAAAATCAAAACCAGGAGGTAGTCGCTGACCGGGATAATCTTTTGATCCAGATCAAAAACCTCTATGAATATAAGAACAAATTTGACAATAAGGAGGCTGATGACCGTAAGGTTCAAATAGAAAAGGATAGGTTGCAGAAGGAACTTCAGGCCAGGCTTGAACAGAGCGCGCTTTTACAACAGAGGCTCGAAGAGTTGGAAAGTGCTCAGGCTCAATTGGTTCAGGAGAAAGAAAACCTAAAGAATTCTCTTGAAAAAATCAAAATTGAGTATAGAATAGTTCCTGAAACGCGCAAGAAGATAGCTGATCTCCAAAAAGAAAATACCGATTTAATCCGGCGTTTTAAAATACTGGAGCAGAAAGTAAAACTTTTGGATGAACAAAAGCTGGACGCTTATGCCCAGGTTGAGATCTATCGACGGCAATTAAACGATTCCAAGAAGCTTTATGAAGGCGCGCTGGCAAAAAACCGGTCTTTAGAACAAAAGATCGCTCAGATCCCCGCGAAATTCGCGGAATTAGCCCGCGAAAACAAGGTTTTAATAAAAGAGACCGCGCTTATGCATTACAACCTGGGCGTGTTTTATACTCAGAGTAAAGAATTTTCTAGGGCCACGGCTGAATTTGAAAAAGCTATTGAGTTGAATCCGGATGACCCGTATTCTCATTATAACCTGGGTTATATTTATGCCGAGTATTTAGGCAACAGGCCTAAGGCTATTGAGAATTTCCGTAAGTTTCTAAAATTAGCTAAAGCTGAAGATAAAGATGTCGACTGGGTAAAGAAGTATATTCTTACCTGGCAGACCTGGGAAGGGAAGAAACCGGTTGATTAAAAAATAGGAGGAGGGAGATGATGAAGTTCGTAATAGGGTCATTAGTGGTTGGGTTATTAATGGTTAATTTACCGATTGCCGAAGCTAGCTGGTGGGGAAAGAAGAAAGAAGAACCGGTAAAAGTAGCGCCAACAATTCAGGCCGAAGTAAAAAAAGCAGAGCCGGTCAGAGCGCCTGATGCGGTAAAAAAAGCGGATAATAAAGCTCAGGTTGAGTTGATCAATGCCCGGAAGGCCTTAATCGATAAGATGCGCGCGGAATTGAATAATACCGAGTGGATCCTGGAATTGACTCCGGTTACAACCGCGCAAAAAGTGAAAAAAGAGACCGAAATACTGGTCTTAAGGAATAATCAGATCTCTGTGTCGGGTTATATCGGCTTGCATTTTCCTCCCACTAATTATACCTTAAGCCCCCAGCCTGATGGCTCGGCAGTGTGGGAGACCATGCAGACTTCTGAAAAATCCCCGGCTACAGTAGTTTTCTGGCGGGGAGAGGTCAGCGCTGATGCCCAGAATATGAAAGGCATGCTTAGCTATCACATTGATGAAAAGACCACTAAGGATTTTTCATTCGTCGCTGTAAGCAAAAAAGCGCTTGTTTCCGCTCCCGCTAAATAAAAAGTATGTATGAGGACTTTTGGGGATTAAAAGAAAAGCCTTTTGAGAATACGCCGGACCCGCGTTTTATTTATTATTCCCAGAAACACAAGGAGGCGCTGGCCAGGCTTTTGTATGTGGTCAGGGAACATAAAGGCGCCGCTCTTTTGACCGGAGAATTCGGCAGCGGAAAAACCCTTTTAAGCCGGGTCCTCTGGCATGAGTTACAGCAGGAAAACCGCTACCACGCGGTTTTTATTCTTAATCCCCGTTTAACCGCCTTAGAATTTATACAGGAGATTACTCATCAACTGACCGGAGGCCAGGTCAGCGATTCCAAGGTTGAATTGTTTCATCAACTGCATAAGATATTTTACTCCAATTTTAACGTCGATAAGCACACCGTTATAGTCATTGATGAAGCCCAGGCCATACAAGGGACCGATATTTTTGAGGAATTAAGACTGCTCCTGAATTTTCAGCTGGATAACGCGTTTCTTCTGACTATCATCATGATCGGCCAGCCTGAATTAAAAAGCGTAATCGCTAACCTTCCCCAGTTGACCCAAAGGATGGCGGTCAAATACCATTTGACCAAGCTGGATGAGTTTGAGACCAGGGAATATATCCTTCATCGTTTAGAGGTGGCTGGTTCAACCCGGCCGGTATTTGAAGACGATTGTTTTAGAGAAATATATCTGGCTGCCAGCGGCACCCCTCGTAAGATCAATACTGTTTGTGATTTGGCTTTATTAATCGGTTTCGGCAGCGGTTTAAAGATAATTGATAGAAAAACCATTGTAAAGATAACCGAAGACTTGAAATACTCGGAATCCGATGTTCCCACTTCTTCAACCCCATCTGCTTATTCCGACGGGCAGGGTAAGAAATTAGATATATAAAATGTTCAATTTATCCGATATCCTGAAAAAGAACAAAGAGGAAAAAGCTAAAGAAGCCCGGATGGTTAATGATCCAGGCCCTAAAGAAATTCCGCCTCCTAAAAAGGAACCGATTCAGGAGGTAAATATAGCTTCGGTATTGAATAAGGATGTTCCGGAAGAAAAGATTGAGGACAGCCATATTCTTTACGAAGAGGTATTAGCTAAGATTAAACAGATATATAGCGCGGACCTGGGTAAGTCTTTTAGTATTGATCCGGGAATTGAGAGCCTGTTAGAAAGGATAAACGCTATCCTGGCCCGGAATCGGGTTCGCAAAGAACTTTTACGGCAGTGTCTTTATGATTATCCCATTCCCGAAGATTATCTCTTTTATCATGTATTAAATTCCTCTATTATTTCCTTAGATTTAGGCATGGGGTTAGGTTATGATAAGCCGCAATTAATTGAACTCGGCAACGCATCGCTCTTGCATGATATCGGAATAACCAAGTATATGGATATAATTAATATGCCTAAAAAGTTAAGCGCTGAGGAGTTTAAAATCATTAAGGAGCATCCTGCGGTTGGTTCGGACATTTTAAGTAATTATTGTAAAGGTTTAGGCCAAAAGGTGCTTGAAACGGTGCGCCAGGAGCATGAGCGCTGTGACGGTTCGGGTTACCCGTCAGGCTTAAAAGGAAACGAGATAAACGAGTATGCTCAAATACTGGCAGTAGCTGATGTTTATGAGGCAATGATCCATGACCGTCCGTACCGGAAAAAAAATACTCCTTTACAGGCTATAAATGTTATTTTAAACAATAAGGGTGAGTTTAATTCCAGGATAATCAAGGTTCTGATTGAAAGGGTCGGTATTTTTCCGGTAGGCATAAAGGTGAGTTTAAATACCAAAGAAATAGGGGTAGTGATAGAAGAGAATGAAGCCTTGCCTCTTAGGCCGGTGGTTAATATTATTCAGGATGCTTTTGGTAAACCCTTAAAAGAAGTAAAAAAGATTGACCTGGCCGGGAACCCAGTGCTTTATATCGAAGATTGCCTGGAATACTTAAAAGAGGGATAAAAATAATGTTTGGATTGTGGCTTGCTATGCGTGCGTCAAAATACGGAAAGTTTGTTTATCTGGTAATTGTCATTATAGCATTCGTCTTATTTTTTTCTACCGTTTCAGTTAAGTTTAAGGCTGAAAGGTCCAGGCTCAATGATTCATTGAAAAAAGCGCTCAAAGAAAAAGAAGAGGTAAAATCATCATTGATAGAAAAAGAAAAACGCCTGAATGAGCTGCGCGATATCCAGGGGATCAAGTCTGCTTTAAGTAATTCCCAGGGCACGATCGAGCAGCTTAGCCGTGAGATCGACCGGTTAAGGACTGAAAAATCCGCATTACAAGAGACAAACTTAAGTATCTCAAGCCGCCTGCAGAATCTAACCAGGGAATTCAGCCAGATATTAGAAGAGTCAAGGCGGGTGAAGGATGATCTGGGTAATGTGGATAAGAAATTCATCTCTCCCTTAAAGAAAAAAATGGAAGAGTTTGAGAAAGCTGCCCTTATAAAGGATGATGAGATAGATAAGCAGAAAAATGAATTGGCCAAGTTAAAGCAGGCCCAGGTGATTTTGATGGACGCCAATAAAGAATTACAGGTGAGGCTGGGCGTTTCCAAGAAAGATACTAGCGACAGGGGTAATGCAACCCAGGCTTTTATTGATAATATAAATAAATTAAAGGCGAGCCTGGCTGAAAAAGAAAATCAGGTCAGGAGCCTGGAATCCGAGGTATCCCGGGCTAAAGCAGGCAGACTGCCAAGTAATCTCAAAGAACCAGGCGAAGCTAACGGCTCTTTGCAGTTGACCAGGCTATCCGAGATCTTAGCCAGGAAAGAACTGGATCTGGACCAGGCCAAAAAAGAGGCCAAAGAATCAATAGCTAAAATAACCGCCCTGCAGAACAGGATAACTGTTTTAGAGAAGAATTTAAGCGAGGCTCAGATCGACCGGGATAAATTTAAAGAGGTTGAGGCGGAAAAAGTCTCTTCTCAATACCGGCTGCGGGATATGAAAGATGAACTGGCTAAAAAGAACGATCTGGCTGATTCCCTTCAGAAAAACCTTAATTACCTTACCCAACAGTTGACTAAATTTGAAGATGAAAATAAATCGCTTCAGCTTAAACTGGCCAGGCTGCAGGAAACCGACCTGTCTTTTAACAGTTTAAAAATGCAGGTGAATCAGCTTTCTGATTTTGTGGCTGCGAAAGAAAAAGAACTCTCCGACCGCAGAAAAGAAATGGATACTTTAAGGGATGAGGTGGCTAGCTTAAGATTGCGTTCAGCTGAGCTAGAGAAAGAACTGGCTGAAAACAGGGCTCGTCAAAGGAAAACCCTGGATGACCTGTCTACCGTGTTGAAACTTAATGCCGCCCTTCAGGAAAGAAATTCTCCCTCCGGGCAGTCCATAACCGGTTCAGCGATTGATCCCAAAGTAAAACAGAAATCCGATGATCTGAAACGCAAGATTGAAGTCATCCTGGAATCGGATAAGCAAAACTAAAATGCCATTGCGCCTCATCAAAAATAATATTTATATAACCGTATTATTTATTGTTTTAATCTGGGGTCCGGTTTATTCCGAGTATAATGATACCCAGGATATGATAAGGGAGCATTATTTAAGGGGTAACCTTTATTATCAACAGGGAAAGTTTAAGGATGCCGAAGACGAATACAATCAGGCTATGAATTTGGCTAATCCGCTAAAACCTGAGCCGAATAAAGCTATTGTTAAGCCTGCAGTTTCCGATAATAAAAATCAATCCTTGGAAAAAACAGCTGATCTGATTGTAGCTATTAAGGCTCAAACCCCGGCTAATGTAAACCAGTATCTGATCGGAGAGGACGATAACCTGCGTATTACGGTATGGCAGAATCAGGACCTTGATCAGGATGTGATTGTCCGCCCTGACGGAAAGATCTCTTTTCCTCTGGTTGGAGATATCCAGGCTGCCGGCCTGACCATCCCGGGACTGGATGAGGTTATTACTGAAAAGCTAAAAGATTTCATTAAATATCCTGAGGTTTCTATTTCTTTAAAGAAGATGGGAGGGGCCAGGGTCATGATATTGGGCCAGGTTAACGCGCCCGGCCTTTATTCAGTTACCGGCGCCCGGACCCTGATGGAAGCGATCTCTATGGCCGGTGGCTTGACCCGGGATGGCGTGCCCTCCAGCACAGTTTTGATCCGGGGAGGATTTAATGCCCCCAATATACAGAGGATAAATGTCGCCAAGGTCTTTAAGGGTGATTTGCGCCAGAACGTTATTCTGCAGTCCCAGGATATTGTCTTTGTACCCAGAAAATTCGTCTCTGATTTAAGCTATTTCCTTAGCCAAGTTCTCGATCCTATATCCAAGGGCGCGTATACTTATAAAGAATCTCAGACCTGGGGCGTATCTACGAAAGTTTCAACTGGCCAATAGTCCGTCAATCATTAACTATGAGATGGACTATCTCTTAAATAGAAAATGAATAATTTATTGTTTTTTGAATATTTAATAGGGACAGCGACTATTTTATTGTTCTTTGAAATATGTGAAATATTTTAGTTAGAAATTCTTTTTCTCTACGTCTATTAATAGTAGAGAGGAGGGATTGAATATGACTAGAATTGCAAGAGTTGTAGCGAGAGGGTTGCCACATCACATTACCCAGAGAGGGAATTATCAACAGGATGTTTTCTCTGATGTTCATGATAGGAAACAATACCTTGAATGGATAAAAGAATATAGCAAACAATATGGCCTTTGTATTTTAGCCTATTGTTTAATGCAAAATCATGTTCATTTTGTGGGTATTCCTGCAGAAAATGATTCATTGGCCAAGACATTTAATATTGCCCATATGCGATATGCGCAATATTTTAACAAAAAACTGCAGCAACGCGGGCATCTATGGCAAGGCCGTTTTTATTCATGCGCTTTAGATGAAGCTCATTTGATACTAGCTGTTCGTTATGTTGAACGAAACCCAGTGCGTGCGGGATTGGTAAAAAAGCCATGGGAATGGGAATGGTCGAGTGCATTGGCTCATACCAACCAACAAAAAGATAAGATTTTTGAGTTTGAAAATTTTTTTGAAATAACAGGTATGTCCTATAACTATTGGCGAAATTATATTGATTATTCGGAAGAAGGTAATATCTTACAAAATATTAGAAAATACACACTTACCGGTCGTCCTTTGGGAACAAGCGGGTTTATAGAAACGCTAGAGAAAAATCTTCACAAAAGGTTGTTTCAATTGCCAGTAGGCAGGCCGAAGGAAGAATAGAAAATAGTCGCTGTCCCTATTAATATGGATTTATTGTTTTTTGAGGTTAGCGGGCAAAGTATGTGGCCTTTCTTAAAGTCAGGCCAGAAGGTAATTGTCAGAAAAACTCCCCTTAAGGATTTAAAAACAGGGGATTTGCTCTTATATAATTCCGGCAATCAGATTGTTTGCCATCGCTTGATAAGAAAAGATAAACCCGGGGAAAATTACTTACTTTATACCCGGGGAGACCTTTCATTATCAGCGCCGGAAAAAATAACTGAAGAAATGCTTTTAGGCCGGGTTTGTGGTATAATAAAAAATGATAAATTAATCAACTGTGGCGCCGAAAATCAGCAGTTTCTTTACAGGGCTATAGTTATAATCGCGCCATTAATCGCTTGGTTAATAGAGAGGGGACAGCGACTATTTAATTAAGAAAATAGCCGCTGTCCCTAATTAAAATGAAGCCAAATACGGTAATTAAGAAGAATCCTAATATGGTCGCCAGGGATATCGCAGGTGAAACCATCCTGGTGCCTATATATAAACACTCTGACGATATCAATTGTATTTATTCTTTAAATGAAACAGGTTCTTTGATCTGGAAGATGCTAAACGGCAAAAATACCATTGCCCAGGTGAAAAAACAAATATTGGATGAATTTGACGGCCCAGCCGAACAGATTGATAAAACTCTATCAGGATTCCTTAGTGATTTAAAAGAGGCTAAAGCGATCAGTTATTAAAAAAATAGTCGCTGTCCCTAATTAAAGGAGGGGAAGATGAGCGCAAAAAAGAAATTTAATCCTGCGATAACCCGGATAAAACTAAACCCTGAACAGGCTATCCTGGTCTGCCCCTGTTATAACACCGGATATATGGCCGGTAATAGTGCCCCAAAGCAAAATATTTGCGAGGGGACGACCCCTGCTACCAAGGTCGTTTTATCCAGCCAAAAATGGTCTAGCGGCGGGCAATATAGTTAAATTAATTAGGGACAGCGACTATTTTTTAATTTTACAGTTAAAAAAATAGTCGCTGTCCCTAATTCTATTTCTGAGAATGAAGAGCCGCAACCTCGATTTTTTTTATCAAAAACTCAATACTAAAAAAATATCCTTTCCTCTTAGCGCCCATCTTGAGTTGACCTACCGGTGTAATCTGAAATGCCCGCATTGTTTTTGCAAGGGGTCGGAAAATAAGGGAAATGAGCTCAATACCACGCAGATCAAGAGGCTGATCAGCAGCCTGCGCAGGGAAGGCTGTATCTGGTTGACTTTAACCGGAGGAGAGCCTTTAATAAGAGAGGATTTTTTAGATATTTACGTTTATGCCCGGGAAAAAGGATTTCTGGTCACTTTATTTACCAATGCCTTGGGTTTTAATAAAAAGACCATCGATTATCTAACTAAATCCCCGCCGTACGCGATAGAAATAACCGTAAACAGTATTAACAAAGAAAACTATGAAAAGATAACCCGGGTAAATGGTTCTTTTTCTTTGGCCATGATGAATATCGCCTTTTTGATCCAAAGAAAACTTCCGGTGATCATTAAATCTAACTTGCTTAAGCGCAATAAAAACGAGATAGCCGGGATTAAGCAATGGGCAGAAAAGGTATTAGGTAAACCGGGTAATAAGCATTATTTTAAATGTGACCCATTGATATATCCCCGGCTTAACGGTGATAAAACGCCTTGTAAATACCGGCTCTCCCCTAAAGAAATTTTTGCGGTTTTTAAACAGGACCAGGATATCTCAAGCGAATGCCAAGATGGCAGGTTTAAAGATGCCCCGGAATTACCGAGGCAGAGGAAATACCTCTTTCAATGCGACGCCGGTAAGAATAAAGTATTTATTGATCCATTCGGCAGGCTTAGGTATTGTGTATTTTTCCAGGAATACAGCGTAAATTTAAGAGATGCTTCTTTAAAAAAAAGTTTTTCAACTATCAATCCCAGGGTCTTAAGCCAGGAGTTTAATTCTGATTCCAAATGCCAGGATTGCGCGTTAAGGCCGGTTTGCCGTTGGTGCCCGGCCCGGGCTTATTTAGAGGCCGGAGAGCGGGAAAAACCAGTCAGGTTCTTTTGCGAATTGGCAAAATCAGGTGTTTTAAATTAAAAGATGTTCGATAAAAAATCAAATAAGGTCCGGCTTAAAATCGCCGGCGTAACAGTTGAGATAAAAAGCGCTTTTTACCATGAGGCTTTTCATAAGGGCGAAGAGAACCCTTGGTTTAAACAATTCTTTAGTAATTTTGTCAGTAGGGAAAATGTTAAATCCGATATAAAAATAGATGTAGAGGTTGAGAATTTCCTGCCAAAGCTTTCAGGTGCGATTGATGTATTTAAAGTCATCCATCCCCAGGATCGGACTGAGAATTGGCAGGTCCTTAAAAAAAATGGGTTTTATATCTATAAGACTGTGGCAAAGGATAAAGAGCAGGTAACCTATTTTAATAAGGCTTTTGACCGGGCCCGGGTTTATGTGCTCCCTAAAAAAGATAAAGGCCTGGTTTGGAATGTGGCTGACCTGACCTATGATTTTCTGCAGGTGCTTTTTATAAATTATTTCGCGCAAAGGAAATCAGGGATTTTCTTGCACGGAGCAGGGATAAGGGATAGCAATGGCAAGGGCCTGGTATTTATGGGCAGATCAGGCGCGGGAAAGACGACTTTAGCCAGGACTTGGCATGAGCACAGCCGGGCCGAAGTATTAAATGATGACCACGTCATTGTCCGCAAGGTAAAGGGGAGGTTTTTTATTTACGGCTCTCCCTGGTGCGGCGAATTCCGGGGTTTTCAGAATTCTTATATTGGCCGGGCCGAGTTAGACAAGCTTTTTTTTATTTACCAGTATACGAATAATACGGTTAAAGCCATATCATCCGCTGAGGCATTCAAACTCCTCTATCCGAATATTTTTCCGAATTTCTGGGATAGAAAATTAACCGAAAATATTATTTTTTTAGGCTTGGATTTAGTCAAGAATATGCCGTGTTTGAGTTTAGGTTTAATCAAGAGTAAAAGCATTATTCCATTCGTGAGGTCGATCTGAAAGAAACCCGGTATAAAGATTTTAGTTTAAAAACCCATCTAAAAAATATGAGCCTTAACCGGCCGAGCGCCTGCCGGTTCGAATTAACCTTTAGATGCGTCCTTCATTGCCGGCATTGTTATACCGATTGTTTTAACAAAAAAGCCTATTCTAAAAAGGAATTAACTACTAAAGAAGTAAAATTTGTTTTAGACAGGCTTGCCTGCGCTGGGGTTATCTGGCTCTGTTTATCTGGCGGAGACCCCATTGTCAGGGATGATTTTCTGGAGATCTACGCTTATGCCAGGAAAAAAGGTTTTATCACCACTATTTTTACCAATGGTTATTCTTTGAATCGTAGGATAATCAAATATCTAAAAAAAAATCCCCCATTTGTAATTGAGATAACCTTAAATGCGGTTGACAAGGATCTATACGAGAAAATCTCCCGAATACAGGGTTCGTTTGCGAAAACAATGCGCGGAATAGGGTTAATTTTAGATTCATGTCTGCAATTTAAAATCAAAACCCAGGTGACTAAGGATAATTTTAAGCACCTGCCGCAAATAAAAAAATACCTCAAGGGGATAGGCTCAAATTTTACCCCCAATCATATTTTATATCCAAATTTAAATGGGGATATCGCGCCTTGCAAACTAAGGATTACCCCTGAACAGGTATTGGGGTTATACCATTTTAAAAAACAAAGTAATGATGGCTGCGAAGGTTCTTCATCCCGAAACATTGAATCCCGCTTCTATCCCTGCGTGATCTCAAGCGCAGACGGGATTTACGTTGATCCCTACGGAAATATGTTTTTGTGTGATTTATTAAGAAAGCCTAAAGTAAACCTTTTAAGGGCGGATATTAAGTCAGGTTTGAATAGGTTATCATCTTATATGGCCAAGGAAGAGTTTAAAACTGATTCTAAATGCCGGGATTGTAACCTCAGGCCCTTATGCGGCTGGTGCCCCGGAAAGGCCTATTTAGAAACCGGCGGCAAGGAAAAACCGCTGGATTATTACTGTCGATTAACACGGTTATTTAAAAAACATGAAATTTAAATTCACCAACCTAAGATTATTATTAAAATTTTTTAAATATATCTCGCCCTATAAGAAGCTCTGGTTTTGGCTGGTTGTTTTAAGCAATATCGGTATAATTTTAAGCCTGATCAACCCCTATCTGGCTAAGTTTATTATTGACGTCGGCCTGGTTAAAAAAGATTTTAAGTCTTTCGCTATACTTACGCTGTTAGGGTGTGTGATCTATTTAGCCGCGGATTTAGCAAATAGAATCAAGGATTATTTCTACCGCAATATAAGAATTAAAGCCAATTATGAGCTGAATAAATCGGTATTTATCCGCCTGCAGAGTTTTTCCCTAGGCTGGTTTAAAGATAAGACAAGCGCTGAGCATATCTATAAACTTAATTATGATATAGATAATATCGCGGAATTTATCACTATCAGGGTGCCGGCCATCTTTTTTGTTTTATTCAGGTTATTGCTCATCTTGGTAATTGTTATTCATCTTAATTGGAAGATGACTCTTATTTCGTTTTTAATTTCTCCTTTTTTATTCTTACCCAGCCGTTATTTCGGTAGGAAGATGCGTTTAATCATTGAAGATCTAATCAGGAGTTCTGAGAATATATACCGGTATTTAGAAGAAACCTTCTCACATATACAACTGATTAAGGTATTCGGCAGAGAAACAGCCAGCATAAGATCATACCTGGAGAAGCTGATCAGTTACGCAGGGATCAGCCTTAAAAGCCTTAAATTGGAAACTGTATCTGGTTTTTTGGTCGAAATGTTAAGCAAGGCTGCGGTCGGGATAATCACGTTTTACGGCGGTTATCAGGTTATAAAGGGGAGGATGTCTTTGGGCAGTTTAACCGCTATAATGGTATATTTTGGCCAGTTAGTGGGCCTGGAAAATGAATTAGCCCGTTTTTTCCAGTCTGCTTTAACCGGGTTAATATCCTGTGAAAGAATAGATAAAATTTTGAATGACGACCAGGATACATCAGCCCGGAGTAATACCTCAAAGCCAATATTCAAAAAAGGAGAGATTATATTTAGAAATGTCAGTTTCGGCTATTGTCCGGGTAGGAGTATATTAAAAAATTTAAGTTTTACTCTGCCGGGTGCCAGCCGGATAGCCATTGCCGGTAGATCAGGCTGCGGTAAAACCACAATTCTAAGTTTGATCCTGGGGTTGTATGATCTCTGGGAAGGGGATATATTTATTGATGGCCATAATATCAGAGAAATAGACCCTGGCACGTTAAAAAGCCAGGTTGGTTTTGCTTTGCAAGAACCATTTCTTTGGAATGATAGTATAGCCAATAATATCAAATATGGCTTGGATCAGGCGGGCACAGAAGAAATGACCGAGGCTGCCAGGCTCTGTGGCGTGGATGATTTAGCAAGCAATTTAACCGCGGGTTTTGACACAGTTATCGGCGAGAATGCCTGCAGGATTTCCGAGGGCCAGAAGCAAAAGATCGCGATGGCCCGGGCAGCGATAAAAAAACCGAAGATCATGATCCTGGATGAAGCTTTTGCGGCAATGGATTCATTAAGTGAGGAGAGGATAATATCCAACCTTAAACAGGCCCAGCCCGATATGACTTTGATCGTAGTCTCCCATAGATTATCCACTGTTATGGGTATGGATGCGGTTTATTATTTATCCGGGCCCGGAGCTATTATAATAGATAAACCTCAAATCCTGATTAAACAAGATCCCGGATTCCGCGATTTATTCGGCACCCAGTAAACCCAGGGACACCCTCGCAGCTAATCGGCAGGGTGTCCCCTATTGGGGACACCCTTAGCTTTAGTTGCAAGGGTGTCCCTGAGAAAATATGAGAATTGAAGAGCGGATAGTTATTTTGTTTTCTGTTATCGATCCCGATAAATCAAGGCTGACTAAAGCCGAAGAATTACTAAAGTCAGGACTTGATTGGGATTATCTGCTTAAGGTCTCCAAACAACATGGCGTTGCCTGTCTGCTTTATTATCATTTAAACCGGTTTGGTTTTCAAGGCTATCTGCCGCCAGCGATTTTTAAGGAGTTGGAATCAATTTACTATAATAACTGCGCCAGGAATACATTAATATACGAGGAATTGGCAAGGCTGCTGAGTATTTTTGAGCAAAGTCAAATTAAGGTTATCCTTTTGAAAGGTATCTTTCTGGCCGAGGCTGTTTATAAAAATATCGCCTTAAGGCAGATGTCGGATATGGATATTCTTATCAAAAAGGATGACTTTTTCAGGATAGGCAAAGTTCTGCTGGATTCAGGATATAGCGCTGCTGATAGCATCAATACTTCTTTTAATGACCCATTATCTTATTCTGTTTTGTTCGCGAAAGTCGACCGCCTCAGAAGTATTTCTATATCTATTGATTTGCATTGGGATATTCTGACTTCGACCTGGATGAGGAGTTTTATTGCCGGTAGGGTAAACCCGGAAAAGATCTGGTCCGAAGCTTCCAGCGTTAACATAGCAGGAGCGAACGCCCTGGCGCTATCCTGCCAGCATCATTTATTTCATCTGTGCCTGCATAGTTTCAGCCACTCTTTTGAGAGGCTCATACTCCTTACAGATATCTTTGAATTCGTCCGGAATTATCAAGATAGAATTGACTGGAATGACGCCAGAGAAGAGGCAAAATTACTCGGCCTGGAAGGAACTTTATCATACTGTTTATATTATACTTACCGGTCATTAAAACCGCGTGATCCTAAACAAATTAGGCTGAAGACGATCAATGCGGATTATCAAAGAAAGGCAATTCTATTCTTGATTCAAAAAAAATTAAAGTTTTATGGCCTTCCCTGCCTTATCTATATACTTCTCCAAAATAAGATCCAGGATGTTTATAAATTAACGCTAAAAGCGGTATTTCTACTGAGAAAAAGATTGCTAACTCGTTGATTTTATGGTATGTTAGGTGATAATAGGGACAGCGACTATTTTTCTTAAATAATATTAAATTTAAAAATAGTCGCTGTCCCTAATAAAGGTGATTGATGGCCCAATATGAGTTAAATCTTAGAGATTATCTACGCATCTTCCGCAAAAGAAAATATACCATCCTGGCAATTTTTTTACTGGTTACTATTATCAGCATATTCAGTATTGGGTTTTCCAAAGAGAGCGTGATATATCATTCCAGTATAACCATTAAAATAGAACAGGGCAAGACCATCGCCGGCTTACTTACTGAGTGGATCGCGTATAATCCCGCTAATATTATGGCGTCGGAAGCCAGGACGATTAAAGGTTTTCCGGTTATGAAAAATGTCGTCCTTAGGCTGGGCAAAGTCAGGCCTGATTCATCAATGGAGGACATTAATGAAGCAATAACTGAATTACAAAAAAGTATTGAAGTTGAGAAGGTCAGCGACACGAATATGATCAGGATTACGGCTATCGCTTCAACCGCTAAAGGAGCGGTTAACCTGGCTAATATAGTCGCCGAATCTTATATTGAAGAGAATCTGAAAGAAAAATCCAAGCAAGCCAGTCAGGCCAGAATATTTATTGCAGAACAGTTGGCAGCTTTAGAGAAGAGGATAAAAGATGCTGAGGATGGCCTTAAGACCTTAGGTAAGGG
This sequence comes from Candidatus Omnitrophota bacterium, assembly GCA_018825985.1. Classification (GTDB taxonomy): domain Bacteria; phylum Omnitrophota; class Gorgyraeia; order Gygaellales; family Profunditerraquicolaceae; genus JAHKAP01. The sequence goes on along the minus strand of JAHKAP010000071.1, from coordinate 39,740 downwards.
CGCCAGGAATGTCAGGTTATCTGAGCCAACTCAGCAGAAGCTCCAGGACTTGGAATTTCAATTGGCGGAGATGCAGCAGCGCTATACTGCTAAACACCCTAAAGTGATACAAACTAAGGAGCAGATTAAAGAGCTAGAGAAGCAAATGCAAGGTTTCTCCAGCCAGGATATTGATTACGCTAGGTACAGCCGGGAGGCAGAAGTTAATAGGAAGCTCTATGGCACGCTTAAAGAAAGGCTTGAGGAGGCAAGGATAACTGAGGCCCAGAAAGTAAGCGATGTATCTATAGTTGATCCGGCGGTTACCGCTGTCGCGACTATACCAAAGGATAACCGGGTCAAGATCCTGATCGGCGCTATATTGGGTGTGATATTAGGTATAGCTTTTGCTTTTATCAGTGAAACCCTGGATACTTCGATCGGGACCATAGAAGACGTAGAGAATGTGATCAAGTTGCCGGTCTTAGGCGTTGTGCCTTCTTTAGATCGCGATCCCAATATTAAAAAGAGCCTGTTGGCTAATTTTAAAGATAGATTCTGGACCAGAAATAAGACCGAAGAAGAATCCAGATATTGCCGCCTGATTTCTCATTATAAACCTCAGTCTCCGATAGCCGAGTCTTACCGTAATATTAATACTAACCTAAAGCTTGGTTCTTCCCGAAAAACAATCATGGTCACCAGTTCCGGCCCGCAAGAGGGAAAAAGCTGCGTAGTCTGTAACTTAGGTATAGTAATGGGGCAGGTAGGTTTAAAAACTCTTTTGGTCTCTACTGATTTAAGGAGGCCGGCATTGTCCAGGACATTCGGAATTAAAAAAGAACCCGGGTTAAACGAATTTTTTATGGGCACTGTGGATTTAGATTCCATATTGATGAATATTACCGATATTATGCTGGGAGAGATGAAATTTGAGGAAGTGAGGAAGACCCCGGGTATTGAAAATATCTGGATAATGCCTTCGGGTAAGCATCCGGCTAACCCGGTAGAGATATTGGAATCTAAAAGAATGAAAGACATGATCGAAAAGGTTAGTGCACGATTTGACGTTATTATTTTTGACTCACCGCCGGTTTTGCCGGTTACCGACGCCAGCATCTTAGCCCCGAATATGGATTGTGTTGTCCTGGTATATGAAATAGGCAGGACCAGCAGGGAGGCGTTAATGAGGGCCAAGGTCCAGATGGAGTCAGCAGGGGGGAAAATCGCCGGAGTTATCTTAAATCATACCCGGCCTCAAACCGAATCTATTTCCGCGTATCCGTATTATCATTACAGGTACAGGTATTATGGCAGAGATGAAAGCCAGGATGGAAAATCAAAAATCCCGGGAAAGAAAAAAGAGACAGTTTAAAAATAGGAATATTATTGATTTGAACTAAGGGGGTATGAAACGACCCCCTTTTGTTTTATTTACAGCCCTTCACGAAATTCACTCGAGGGCTGTTGATTACAGCGATTTTAAAAAGATTACAGTGATTTGTCATCAAGCATTAATCTCTGGAATCTATTATTAATCTCCGTAATCAAGGGCGAAACGATTTTTGTGAAGCCCTATTTTATTTAAAATATGCTTAATCAAAAAGGCCAGGGTATAATAAGCTCGGTTTTTTTCCTCATAATCATATCCGCAATATTGATTCTCACCTTTTTTGCAGGCATCCCGGTAAATTACTCTGTGATCATAATGATCGCCTGTATAATCTGCATCATTTCATTTATCAATACCGATCTGGGGTTAATTATATTGATCTTTTCAATGTTATTATCTCCGGAGATCTCGGCAGGCGGGACAAGTACTCGGAACGTTTTGATAAGGGCCGATGACATTTTTCTTTCTTTTATTCTGTTAGGATGGTTTGCCAAGATGGCGGTGAATAAGGAGCTGGGGCTTATTCAAAAGACGGCTTTAAACCTGCCGATGGGTTTATATGTCGTTATCTGCCTGGTTTCTTCTGCATTAGGGATGATCGAAGGCTATATAAAATTCAAAGATTTCTTTTTCTTTATGCTTAAGTATATCGAGTATTATCTTTTGTTTTTTATGGTTCTGAATTCTATCAGAACCATGAAACAGGCAAGGCGGTATATTTTATTTATGCTGATAACGTGTTTTTTGGTCAGCGTTATCTCCTTGTGGCAAATACCAACGGGCGCGCGCGTAACCGCCCCTTTTGAGTCAGAAGGAGGAGAACCGAATACTTTTGCGGCTTACCTGATCCTATTGATGGGGGTGATCCTGGGATGTATTTTATACGCTGAAAACTCAAAAAAAAGGCTGGCCTTGATGGGACTTTTTTCTATTACCTTGATTCCTTTTATGATGACCATGTCCCGTGGCGGTTGGCTCTCTTTTTTTCCAATGGTAGTAGCTATGATAATTTTTAATAAACGCTACAGGCTTTGGCTCATACTTCTTATAATAGTGGTAGGTATATTTTTACCGGCTATGATGCCGGAAAGGGTGCATAAACGGGTGAGAGATACTTTTGCCGCGGAAAAGACTTATGAGGTTCTGGGAAGACGTATCGGCATATCCGAATCAGCTGCGGCCAGGCTGGATATGGTGGGGATAGCTTGGAATTTAATGCAGAGAAAGCCCGTGGTTGGTTATGGAGTGCCAACTATGGGAGTTGTTGATAACCAGTATAGCCGGGTATTGATTGAAACCGGATTAGTCGGGTTTGCCGTATTTATATGGTTTTTAATAACTATATTTGTAGTGATTTTGCGGATCTTTTGGCAAACTGCAGGTAATAACTTTGCCCAGGGTGTTAGTATAGGATTATTAGCCGGATTTTGCGGCATCCTGGTGCATTCGTTAAGCGCCGCTACCTTTATCCTTATCCGGGTTATGGAGCCTTTTTGGTTTTTGATGGCGATAGTGGTAGTTCTGCCAGAACTTGTTATACAGGAGAATGTTAAATATGACAGCATTGATGTTACCTGAAAATAACAGTCTATCTAAGAAATTAGTCAGGAATACCCTTTATAATATTTATGGTAAGTTCTGGGGTGTTCTGGTCACTATTTTTTTAACCCCCTATATAATTCAACACATCGGCGTCGAGAGATTCGGCGTTTGGGCAATCGTCGCTATTATAACCGGTTATTTCGGCCTGCTTGATTTTGGGATAGGATTGTCTTTTGTAAAATATATTGCCGAATTCTACACTAAAAAAGAGTACTCGAAAATCAACGATGTAGTTAATTGCGGAATTATTTTTTACCTCTTATTCGCAATATTTATTATTACCCTTACCCTTATTTTTATTAATCCGCTTCTCGGCCTGTTTAAAGTCCCGCTTGAGCTTTTAGGCGAAGCAAAATTTGTTTTTTTAACAGGAATAATTCTTTTTCTGGCTACCAACGCTATCGGTTCCGTCGGCGCTGTTGTTTTTGGTTTGCAGCGGATGGCCCTGGCTAACAAACTGGCTATTTTGGTTTCGATACCTAACATACTGGGCACAATATTCTTTTTGGAAAAAGGCTACGGCCTGCCAGGCCTGATGGTTAATAACATAATTATTTTTATTATCAGCGCCCTGGTCACCATCGCCGCCTGCTATAAAATATTTCCTGAATTTAAATTTAACATTTTTAGATTTAACAAAGAGATGTTCAGGAAATTATTCAATTTTGGCTGGAAGATACAGATAGCTAAGGTTTCAGGAGTAGTCTCAAACCAGACTGATAAAATTATCCTGGCTAATTTTTTATCCTTAGGTTTAGTTACTTTTTATCAATTGGGAAGCTACATAATAAACTGCGCTATAATACTATCTTCTCTGTTGGGTTCGGCCTTAATGCCGGTTTTTTCCGAGTTAGAGGCCAAAGGCGAAATAGCCACTTTGATCAAGGCCTACCTGAAAAGCACCAAATATCTTGCTATGGTCGTTATTCCTGTATTTATTTTTTTGTTCGTAGCTAGCTCGCGGATTATGTTTATGTGGATGGGATTAGGATATGAAAAAGCCAGTTTAATTATTCAAATATTGGCAATAGCCTGGATGTTCCGGACCATAGTCCAGTCAGCTGAATCGTTGAGCATTGCTATCAATAAGCCTCAATTATTAGCCGCCCCCGCGGTATTAATAACCCTTTTAAATATAACCTTAAGCATAGTTTTAATAAAGAAATTTGGTTTTTACGGCGCAGCCTGGGGAACAGCTTTGGCAGTTAATATCGGAGCATTTTATTTTATGGTAAGGCTGCATAAGAGCCTTAAAGTCCCGGTTTGGAGGATTTTCGGTGCGGTTACACCGTATTTATTGTCGGCTATTTTTGCCGGGATGGTTATCTACGGCACAGATAAAATATTGATGTTATTTAATTTAGATTTGAGCCGTTTTAGCGCCATGATTTTATTATTTATTCAAGCTTTGATTTTTAACGGAGTTTATTTGGGGATAATATATTTTGCCCGACTGCTTGATGTTTATGATAGTGAATTCATAGAGCTGAAGTTTCCCAAAGTTTACAGTATGATTAAATTTTTACTACCCAGGGGTAGGAGGAGTTAATTATGACCGGTGATTGCATTCTTTTTGCGGCAATAAATCTCGGAAGCCAGGAAATCTATGGCAAGAGGGTGCTGGAGGTCGGTTCGTATAATGTAAACGGAAGCATTAGGCCATTGATTGAAAAGTATAACCCTAAAGAATATATCGGCGTTGACATAAGCGAAGGCCCAGGGGTAGATATAAAATGCGACGTGACAAGCCTGATATCTAGATTCGGCGAAAACAGTTTTGAGCTGGTGGTGTCTACCGAGCTTTTGGAGCATGTCCGGGAATGGAGGCAGGCGATTCATAATATGAAGACAGTATGTAAACCGGGCGGCACAATCCTGATTACTACATGCTCTATCGGTTTTGCGTACCATGGGTTTCCCTATGACTACTGGAGGTATGAGCTAAAAGATATGGAGTATATATTTGGCGATTTTAAAATCGAAAATTTAGAAAAAGCCAACTATAAAGGCGCATTTATCAAGTGCGTAAAACCTGATAATTTCATCGAGAAAGATATCGCTAATTTTGATTTATATTCGATAATTCGCGGTCGCAGGATTATAGAAATACCCGATGATATTTCTTGCCGTTGGAAGGTAAAAATTATGGGATTAAGGGAGGATCTAAGATATTATTTCCACAAAGTTATTGATTTATTATTACTTTCTAAATAATGGAATCAAAAGTAATCATAGTAATCCTGAATTGGAACGGGAAAAATGATCTTTTGGAATGTTTGGCTTCGGTTGAGAGAATTGATTACTCTAATTTTGAGGTTATAGTTGTTGACAACGGATCCGTTGATGGTTCTCTTGAGGCCATAAGAGAGCGTTTTAACAAAACAATAATAATTGAAAATAAGGAGAATACGGGGTTTTGCCGGGGCAATAATATCGGGATCAGCTATGCCTTAAAGCGCGGGGCAGAGTATTTATTAATCTTAAATAATGATACTATCGTAGAGCCTTCTATTCTCAATGAGCTCAAGGTAGCAATGGATACATTTACCGGTAAAATTATCCTCAGCCCGTTAATCGCTTTTTACCAGGACCGTCGGCGGCTTAATTTCTTAGGCGCAAAAATTGACTTAGGCAACGGCGGTTATTTCGCCCAGTATAAGAGCGAAGATGTTTTATCGGCTAAGGGATTGTTGGATATCGATTACGCCAGCGGTTGCGCGGTTTTTTTTAAGCCTGAGGCCGTTGAAAAATCAGGCTTACTGGATGAGAGATATTTCGCTTATTACGAGGACATTGACTGGAGTTTCAGGTGTAAAAAAAATGGATTTAGGCCTAAGCTTTATCCCAAGGTTTTGGTATTTCATAAGGGTTTACAGTCCTCTGGCGGCGCCTATTCTCCAACCGTGTATTTTTATTTAATCCGAAACCGGCTTTATTTTATCCGTAAGCACAGCGGGGTTTTAAGAAAAATCCAGTTTAGTTTTTATTATTTAAATTCAGCCTTGAAAAAATCAGCTGAGCTTTCCGGGCTGGCTAATCCCGAAGCGGCAGGCGCGGTATTAGACGGCTTATGGTCAGGACTGATGGGGTGCGAAAGGGATAACCGGATGGCTATGCCCGAGAAATTTAAAAATAACCCCAGCGGTTTAAATGTGGCATACCTTTGGGTCTTAATTATCAGAACGTTATTCTTTAGGCGATAAAAAAATGCGTATTGGAATCGATGCCAGGGTATTACAAGGTGAAATGCGCGGGCAGGGGCAGTATTTGTATTACCTGGTAAAAAACTTATTAGAGATAGACCAGGATAATGAATACGTGCTTTTTTATAATGGTTTTAAAAAAGGGAGTTTTGCCTTTCCCGAAAGAGAGACTAATTTAAAGCAAATCTGGTGCAGGATCCCTGGCAGGGTATTAAGATCTTCTTGGCCAGGTTTAAATTTTCCTCCGATAGAATATCTGATCGGAGGAGTTGATGTTTTTCACAGTCCCTTTAACTTTAATTTTACCCACTATACCCCGATACCTTCGAGAGCCTTGATGATCGCGACATTTAACGGCGCAGGTGATCCGGCGAAGATGTGGGAGGCATTTGATGTTAGAAAAATAAATCAATGGTATCAGATTATCGCTAAAAGAGCGGACCAGGTGATAGCGGTCTCTGAGAATGTCAAAAAAGATTTAATGGGGAAAGTTAAAATACCGGAAGATAAAATCAAAGTGGTTTATTACGGTGTTAGTGATGATTTTAAACTTATGGAGGATAAATTAAAGATTGAGGCAGTATTAAAAAAATATGGGCTATCAGGGAAAAGATATATCCTTTATGTAGGAGCAGCCGAGAAGAATAAAAACCTTTCCGGGTTATTAAGGGCTTTTGCTAATATCCGGCTTCAGGCTCAAGCGGAAGATGTGTGTTTGGTCCTGGCGGGTAAGATCGATATAGCCTATCGAAAGATAATCCAGGAATCCGAAGAGTTAGGTTTGGGTTCCGGGGTTATTTTTACGGATTTTATCCCGCACTCAGAACTCCCATTTATCTACAACAGGGCCTTAGTTTTTGTTTTACCTTCTTTCTACGAGGGTTTTGGCATTCCCATAATAGAGGCAATGGCTTGTGGTGTTCCGGTAGCTGTTTCAAGTTGCGGAGGCATGCCTGAAGTAGCCCATGACGCAGCGCTTTTTTTTAATCCTGCTGATCCAGGTGAAATATCTTCGGTTTTATCAAAACTGATCTCTGATCAAGGATTGCGCCAGGATCTAAAGAGCAAGGGCTTTGCCCGAGCAAATGATTTTACCTGGAAGAAGACCGCGGAAAATACGCTGGCGGTATATAAGGAGGTTAAGGCTTAAAATGCTGTTTAATTCTCAGGTATTCTTAATATTTTTTATCATTGTTTACTGTCTTTATATCCTGCTTAGGTCTAAGCTGAAAGCCCAAAACCGGATGCTCTTAATTGCCAGCGTGATATTTTACGGCTCCTGGGATTGGCGGTTTTTATCACTTCTTTTTATAACCATAATCGTTGATTATTTTGTAGCTCTTAAAATTGAGGCTGCTGAAAACTTTAAGAAGAGGAAATATTTTCTGGCTTTTAGTATTTTTGCTAACTTAGGCATATTAGGTTTTTTTAAATACTTTAATTTTTTTGCTGCCAGTTTTAGGGATTTTCTCAATCTGTTTGGTTTTAATGTTCACCCGTCGCTGCTTAATATTATCCTGCCCGTGGGCATATCGTTTTATACCTTTCAAAGCATGAGTTATACTATTGATGTATACCGTAAACAGTTAAAACCGGTAAAAAACTTATTGGATTTTGCTTTATATGTTACGTATTTTCCCCAGCTGGTTGCCGGGCCGATTGAGCGGGGAACCCACCTTCTTCCCCAGGTTATTCAGCCCAGGATATTAAACCGGGAAAAGTTTTTCGAAGGTTGCTATTTGATCTTTTGGGGGCTTTTCTTAAAGATCTTTATTGCTGATAACCTGGCAAAAATAGTTGAGCCGGTTTTTTCTGCGCACCCCCCTTATAACGGGTTTGCTGTTTTGATCGCTGTTTATGCCTTTGCTTTTCAGATCTACGGGGATTTTGCCGGTTATTCCAGTATAGCCAGGGGTTTAGGCAAGTGTATGGGTTTTGAGATAATGGTCAATTTTAATCTGCCGTATTTTGCCCGGAACCCGACTGATTTTTGGAGGAGATGGCATATCAGTTTGTCCACCTGGCTCAGGGATTATCTTTATATTCCCCTAGGCGGGAATCGAAAAGGAAGATTTAATACTTATCGTAACCTCGGGCTTACTATGTTCTTGGGTGGTTTGTGGCACGGGGCCAACTGGACATTCGTGGCCTGGGGCGCTTATCATGGTTTATTATTGATGGCACACAAATTGTTCAATGAGTTGTTCAAATGGCGCTTTAGCTTTAATAGCGATCTACCGCGAAAATGCTGGCTCATAATCAGAATATTGTTTTTTTTCCATGTAGTATGTTTTGGCTGGCTTTTGTTTAGGGCCCAATCCCTGGCCCAGGTTTATGAAATGACTAAAGCGATTTTTTTAAATTTTAATTTTACATCCGGATTCGGTTTGAAGACTTTAATATCATCTGTTTGGTTATTGTTATTTATCGAGTTTTTCTGCTATAAAAGGAATAACCTTAAAGCGCTTTTTGAATTTCCAGTCTGGGTGCGTTCGGTAATTTACGTAATTCTTTATTTTTCACTTTTGATATATGGAGCTAGAGATGGCAGGGAATTCATTTACTTTCAGTTTTAAGCGGCTTCCTAAAGCCGCTACCCTAGCGGTATTCTTAATATTTTTATTAGAACTGGGTTCACTCGGCTTACTGCATATTTTTAAATCCTGCCGTATGGGAGAGGGGGACTTGTTTATAGCTGAAAGTATATTTCGCCACCTGAAATTAAACGGTTTGGCAGTCAATACCCCTTTTGATAAAAGATATAATTTTCAGATGTATAGTTCAGTTAAAGAAATGGCCAGGCATGGCCCTTATGATATTATTGTTTTTGGCTCAAGCGTAGGAGAGACTGGTTGGGTTGAAATGTTAAAACTTGACTATGGATTTAAGATTTGCAAATCGGTGTTGAATGCGCCGGCCGATTATCCGTTGGCTAATTCTATACCGCTCATTGCCGATTACACCCAGATTAATAAAAATAAAAAAGCGATATTATTATGGGCTGACCTTACCGAGCGTAAGACCAGAGATTTTAAGAACCTGGGGGATTTAGAGGAAGGCATCCGTGCTTATAGGAACGCGATTTTTGATTTTCATAAATTGCTGCGTACCCCAATGACTAAGCTCTTCTATTATTTGGGATACCAATTTGAAAATATCTACAATCCATTAATCAAGGTAATCAATATCGGGCCAAGAGATGAATTATTCTATCTGCCGGATTTAGAGGGTTTGTATCGGGAGGTTAAATTTTCCCATAATGAATATTTAAAATTAACCTGGGCTTTAAAAAGAATTCAGGAAGTCGCAGCTAACAATAACTGTGTACTGGCGATGGCAGCTTTTCCTACAAAGCCTCAACAATACGAATGGCTGATTAATAAAAGTATAAATTCCGCAACAGTTTCAATGCGGGTAAATTTAAAAACTCTCCAGAGAGCAGCTGAAGAGAATAATATACCCTTTTTAGATTTAGAGGCTAAACTTGACCCGATTGCCAGAAATATATATCTTAAAGAGAACAAATTGCTTTGGAACAGGGCAGATAGCCATATGAATCAATTAGGGAATCGCTATACCGCGCAAATCATAAAATCATTTATTGAAGGCATAAAAACTCATTCAAGTGAATAAATAACCAATAATTGGGCAGATGAAGATTAATTCAGTTTTACTGGGAACTAAAGAGTATGCGGATGCCGGCAATGAGTTTAAAAAATTGAAACTTGCGGTTGGTGAAATCGGCCCTAAGGCCTGGGATCTCTGGAAAGCATTTAATTTCATAGTCGCCCAGGGAGATAAGAAAGCAGTAATTTTAGATGTAGGGACATACGGATGCCGGATATTGGAATTGCTTTATTTTAAGGGGTATAAAAGATTATACGGCTGCGATATCAGGCGTATTGAATACAGGCATTTAATTTACACCTTTTGGCTTAAGAAGAATTTATTGGATTTATTTAAATCGGTTCTAGGCCGGGGTCCTATACGTTTAAGCCGGCAGGATTTGCAAAAGACCGATTATCCTTCGGCTTACTTTGATTTTATTACCAGTATCTCGGTCATAGAACACGGCATTGATCTTCAATTGTATTGCCAGGAGATGGCGAGGCTCCTTAAACCGGGAGGGCATTTAATTACCTCTTGCGATTATTGGCCTGAATATGTAGATACTTCCGGAATCATGCCTTATGGTTTAACCTGGAATATTCTTTCTAAAGAAGATATCGAAAAATTAATTAGCCAGGCGGGTAATTCTAATCTATCGCTTATTGAACCGGTAGATTTAGATTGTAATGATCCGGTTATTGAATGGCGCGGTAAAAAATACACTTTTATTTTTTTGGTCTGGAAGAAAAATGGATAATAATCTGCAAATTAGGCCTTGGCCAATGAGGATCCCGTATTTAACTATGAGGGAAAGGCTCTACTATAGATACTACGGGGCGAGGGCGGATAAATTCCAATATTTATACCGGAATGCCAGTTTGGCCTTGGCGCCTAAGGTAAGTTTGGGGCTTATATCTACTGATGTCAGTCATCGCTGGATCGCGCTTACCGGTTTCTATGAATTATCCCTTTCTTTGATTATCGCTAAACTGGCTAAAAAAGGCGGAGTATTGGTGGATGCCGGAGCAAATTTTGGTTACTATTCCTGTCTTTGGGCCGGGGTTAATCCCGGTAATCGGGTTATCGCATTCGAACCGTCTCCGATATGCATACCACACTTTAAATTTAACATCAATAAGAACGGGTTTAACCAGAGGATTCAAGTAAAAGAGATGGCATTAGGAAAAGAAAATGGGGTTTGCGGATTTTTTTTAGGTTTACCGGGGCAGACCGGATGGGGAGGGCTGGTTATTACTGATGACAAAAGACAGGTTGAGGTTCAGGTAGAGCGCCTGGATAGTATCTATAACGTTATTGATAGGTCCGGGTATATAGATGTTCTGAAGATTGACGTTGAAGGAGCGGATACCTGGGTAATCTTTGGCGCGGAAAAGTTGCTAAGAGAAAAAAGGATCAGGCACATTTTTTTTGAAGAAAACCTTGGCCGGATGGAACCTTTAAATATCGGAAGATATGAGGCGGTAGATTTCCTTAGTTCTCATGGGTACAGGGTTAAGTATTTAACCGATAAAATATTGCACGCCACGCCTTTAAAAAAGTCAGCTTAAGATGAAAGTTTCTTTATGTTCAGCTTTTGATAAACCAAAAGACGGCATTTCCGATTATTCAGGGTATCTAAGCGCAGGGCTTAAAAAATACGTTGATTTAATATATGTTGGCCTGGATAGCTATATAGCCGACAGCGATTATTATGCCGGTAAGGCCAAAGAAGCGAATAACGCGGATATCTGTCATGTCCAGTTTAACTACCTGTATTTTAACGGAAGCATGCTCTACAATAACAGATTTTTTACATTTGCTAAATATTTAAAAGTACCCCTGGTTATGACTATACACGAAATAGGGATTGAGGCAAAACCGCTTCCTCTGCATATTACCAGCAGGATCAAGCGGGAATTGTTTAACCGGACATTATTCTTCTGGAATAGGCTTTCCTTGAATAATCATAAGAGGATGTATAATCTCTCCGACAGGGTCTTGGCGCATACCAGGCAGCAGGCGGATTTAATAATAGGATTGATCGGCCATAAGGATAAAGTGGCGGTTATGCCGCATGGGATCCCGTACGTATCTGACGGGGATAAGTGTTTACCGTCAGATGAAGCGAAAAGCAAATTTGGCATAAACGGCAAATTCGTCCTGACTATTTTTGGTTTTATCAACAATAGGAAAGACTATGGTACTGCTTTAGATTCATTGCGGGAATTACCGGATAATGTGGTTTTGTTGATTGCCGGAGGCAGGATGACGGATAAATATGATAACCTTGGATATTACGATAACCTGTTTAAGAAGATATCCGCAAGCCAGCTGGGAGACAGGGTAAAGATAACCGGATACCTTGGCCTTGAGGATATCCCGCTGGTTATGGCAGCAACGGATATATGCCTGGCTCCGTTTAAATCTGTGAACGGTTCAGGGGCATTAAGCTTATATATAGGTTATAATAAACCCATTATTGCATCAGATATAGACAGCCATCAGGAGATCAATTCCCGGATCAACTGCCTCGAGCTTTTCCGTCACGAAGATTATAAGGATCTTTTGGATAAAATAAACAGGTTAATGACTGATGCCGGCCGTATAGCCAAACTTATTGCTGGTGTTAAGGAATATACTAATGAATTCAGTTATGATAAGGTTGCCGCCAGGACTGTAGAACTTTATAATGAAGTTATTAGTAAGAGGCGAGTTTGAGGATAGGATTATATTTTAAAGGCCTGTAAATGAATGTTTCAGTGATCGTCCCGACATATAAGCGCTCCCAATACCTTAGAAGATGCCTGGAGTCATTGCTAAAGCAAGTTTATCATCCGTTAGAGATCATTCTAGCCATTTCTGCCGATGATCAGGAAACCTGCGCGGCCATAGAGGAAATCCGGGAGAGCGTTGATAACTCAGGGGTTATCCAGCAAGTTGTTGTTGATAAACAAAATATAGTCTACGCCGAGAACCATGGTTTAGAAATAGCCCGGGGTGAAATTGTTTGTTTCATTGATGATGATGCCTTTGCGCCTGATGATTGGATAAGCTCAATAGTAGTTGATTTTGAATCGGATCCTAATACCGGAGGCGTAGGGGGCCCGATTATCCCCTTTATTGACGGCGCTGCGGTAATAAAATATACGGATTCTTTTGCCCGGATGAGCTGGTGGGGCAGGCGCAATAATAATACCGATAAGATTCCCTATAGGCTTGAAGAGGTCTATTCTCTCAGGGGAGCGAACATGAGTTTTAAACGTGAATTGCTGGGATTTTTTGATGAAAACCTTTTGCCTTACTGGCGCAGGTTTGAAGATGATGTTTGTTTAACTATCAGAGGCAAAGGATATAAAATAATATCCGATCCAAAGGTGAGAGTATTCCATCACCAGGTTACTACGGACAGAGAGTCCGTTGTTGATAAGACTAAAGAGATGATAATCGGGCTTCATCATAACAGTATTTATGTCAAGCTAAAACACTTTAAGGGCCTAAGAAAGATAGCTATGGTTTGTTGTGAATTATTCCTGGGTGATAAAACATGCCCGGGTATTTTTCCGGTTATCTTTTACGGGATAAGGCACCTAAGGCCCCAAAAGTTTTTGGAATCCATCTACGCGCTGACCGGTAAAATAAAGGGCGTTAAGACTTACTTGAACAATAAATAATGTATATTATCGAAAAATCTGCCAGGATGATCAGGAATTTACCGGTATTAAGAAAACTTAATTTTTTCTGGAGGCTGATTACTCCGGCATACGAATACTCACTTAAGTTGATCTATGGCGATCTATTGCAGCGTAAAATAAGCAAAACCGATATTATTTATATACCCCATTATTTAAGGCATTTTACAGAAAAGTATGAGACTGAGTTTTGGAATGGGATGATGCGGCAGGTGCGGCCGGGGGACACCATAGCCGATGTAGGCGCTTTTTTCGGATTCTATACCTTTGCCTTAGCCAAACGGGCGGGGGCTAATGGGAAGGTTGTGGCTTTTGAGCCTGATCCGGCTAACCTGAAATTCTTAAAAAAGATTGTTAAAAGATATAAATTCAGCTCTACCTTGGAAATAGCGGGTTTAGCCGTGGGCGATCGCCCCGGAAGGATAAAATTTAATAATCTGTCTGCATCTACCTCCGCGGTTATTGCTAATGAAAAGCTTAAAACAAAAAAGGCGACCGAAGTTGCGTGCACGACCCTGGATGATTTTTTTTCCGGAGAGAAACTAGATATAATTAAAATCGATGTTGAGGGTTATGAGGAAAAGGTCCTGATGGGCGCGCAAAATATATTGCGTAGGGGCCAGGGTTTTCCCAGGGCAATCTTTATTGAGATGCACCCCTATGCCTGGAAAGATTATGGCACAACAGACTTGGCAATCATATCAATTCTAAAAAGCTCAGGTTACCGGATTGATAATTTAAAGGGTGAACCAATCAACAGCATCAAGGAATATGGCGGCATAATCGCCAGGAGAGATTGAGTTTTTGGCCCATGAATAGTCAAACTAAAAAATCAATTTGGGATCCTAAATTAAATATGTCGTTTGACATGATGAATATACGGATTAAAAATATGGCATCCCAGAGGAGTTGGATGGAGGCAATAAGGATTATTATAGAAAAAGGGATCTCATTGGATAAATTAAGGATTGCTGAAGTAGGCTGTGGCACAGGGACAACAGCGCTTTCCTTCGCGCTTATGGGTTCATCTGTTACTTTGATAGATTTTAACCAAAAGGCTCTAGGGTTGGCAAAAGCTATATATCAGATGTATGGCTGCCAGCCGGAATTAATAAACGCTGATTGTCTTCAGGTCCCTGAGGATAAACTAAGGGAAAATTTTGATCTGGTGGTCTCATCCGGGCTTATGGAGCATTTTAGCGGCAATTTAAGGATACAATGCCTTATATACCATAAAGACCTGCTTAAAACCGGAGGTTTTGCCCATATCAGCGTGCCTAATAAAGCTTGTCCCTGGTATCAAATTGTGAGGCTTTTCCGTATGCTGACTAAAACCTGGGAGATCGACGTTGAGGTTCCTTTTTCAGCTCGGGAATTGAATATTATGTCGGAAAAGGCGGGTTTTAAAAGCCATTACGTTATACATAATGGCGAATGGTCGGGTGACTTTAAGTATTATGCCAGGGGTTTTGTATCTGCTGTCGGAGATATCCTGCCTTGGCCGATACGAAATATTATCAAAGGATGGAAAACGGGACTCGCGGCAAAAAGAATAGATGATCAGGGCAGCGCTGAAGATGTCAGGCTTTATTTGCGGGATAGGCTTTCGCAAGCCAGGGATTTGTTCAGTATCAAGCCAATTAAGCCTGGTTATACTAATCAATTCAATTCAGACCTGGCGCTTTTGGCATTTAAGAGCTAAGAAAGTTCTTATAAAGACAAGTACAAAATAAGTATTAGGATTACAGAGATTTTTCCCGCAAGCAAATCTAATAGTAGGCGGGATCCCGCTGACTATGTTAAGTAGCGGGAAAATAAGATTCCGGCGATTTAATCTTTGTAATCTTATGGTAATCATTGGAATCAAAACATTTTATTTTTCAGGTCCAGCGAAAGCCTAAATATGGTTTATCAAGCAAAGGATTTTTGGCAGGAGAGGTTTAAGAAAGATTTTTCGCTTTTAGGGTCAGGGCATACCGGCTTTAGCCGGGTGCATAATTATTATATGTACAGACTAAAAGCTAAAAAGTTAAGCTTTGGCCTGGCCAGGCATGACGTAGCGGTAAAAGGGGCCAAGGTCTTAGACATTGGCTGCGGCACGGGTTTTTTTATTGAATATTACTTAAAAAAAGGAGCTAAGTCAGTATCCGGAATAGACATTACCGATATCAGTGTTAAGCTTTTGCGGCAAAGATTTCCCGGGCAGGAGTTTCATCAGGTTGATATAAGCCTTGAGCCGTATCCAGGGATGGATAAATTTGATATAATCAATATCTTTGATGTGCTTTATCATATTGTAGATGATCAGGGATTTAATTCGGCGCTTAAAAATATCGGCTTATCCGCAAAGTCCGGCGCCTGGATACTGGTCACTGATTCATTAAATCCTGTTGCAGGCTCTGCGGCTCATGTGCGCTATCGCAGATTAGATGAATACAGGCGTATATTTAAGGAAGAGTCGATTGATATAATCGAAATTGTTCCAATTTATAATTGTATGGGGAGAACGTTATTCGCATATTTTAAAAATGAAATGTTGCAAAAGGTTTCAGCTGCGGCGACTGAATTGGGTGTAATAATCAGCTATTGGGTTGATAGCTTTTATTGTCCGCTAGAGAACTCTTTAATGAAGTTACTGGTATGCCGAAAAAAATAGGCCAAATTATTTTTCTTACGATAGATTTTCCGCCGATGAGCGGAGGTATGGCCAGGCACAGCCTTGATATTGCCCGGGCAATTAAAGGCGCCGGGGAAGAGGTAACCGTTATAACTTCCGGAGTAAGCGTGTCAGAAAAGTATGAAGATAAAACAGGCCTGCGGGTCATACGCCTGAAGGGGGTAAGGGCGGGCAGGTGCTTCGACCATTATTTCCGCAGCCTGCTTATTTTCTTTATCTATGGTTTTATTTATTGTTTATCTCATCCGGTCAGGGCTGTTTTTGTCAATACCTGGTCTCTGATAGGCCCGGCAGCCCTGGTATTAAGTAAAATATTTAGCATACCATATTTTGTTTTTGCTCATGGCCTGGATGTTTACGCGCCATTAAAAGATAAAAAGGCAATGTGGCTAATGAAACTTGTTTTACGAAATTCATCTTTAGTCCTTGCCATTAGCCGTTATACCCGGGATCTGTTAGGAAGGGAAATAAAAGGGTTAAATTCAATGGTATTAAATCCGGTAGTTGACCTGAGTCGTTTTGAGTTTTTTTTCGGCCGGATAAATAGTGTATCAGAAAATAAAAAAGTGATTTTAACTGTCGGCAGGCTGGTAGAGAGTAAGAATCACGAATCAGTGATCCGGGCAATGCCCAATGTAATTAAAGCGATCCCGGAGGCAATGTATCATATAGTCGGCGATGGCCCGGCCGAACAAAGCCTGCGGCAAATAGTTGCTGATTTAGGCCTTAAGGATAAAGTGGTATTTGAGGGAAATATCGCAGATGAAGAACTGCCAGGATATTATTATTCCTGCGACATATTTGTTTTAGTTAGTAGAGAGATCCCTGAACGCGGGGAGGTCGAGGGTTTTGGGATCGTATTTTTAGAGGCAGCTGCCTGCTCAAAAGCAGTGATTGCCGGAAAGAGCGGCGGCATATCCGACGCTGTCTTGGATGGGGTTACCGGTATTCTGGTAGACCCATTGGATGTTGAGGCAATATCTTCGGGGATAATAAAACTTCTTTCTGACGATGAATTCAGGAAACGCCTGGGTGAAAATTCACGCAAGAGGGTGGAAGAAACGTTAAGCACCGATAAATTAAGCGAGAGTATTAAGGGTATCCTGGATGCCGAATAGGATAGATAGGCATAAAATTTCTTTAAGCTTATTGATTTTGATATTGGCGGGAATATTCTATTCCGCAGGCTTAAATAACATTTTGGGCATGAATGAGGATGACGCTATATATGTTATGATGGCGGATTCCATGCTTCCCGGCAAAGCCGATAGTTACAGCGATCAGCATACTAAATCAATGATCAATAATTATCCGCATGGTTTTCCAGCCTTGTTAGCGCCTTTGGTGCATTTTTTTCCCAAGAATTATTATGTTTTAAGGCTCCTGACATTTATTCTATCGCTTATTTTTGTTTTTTTTATTTTTTATATACCTAAAGCCTTATTTAAAGATGAATTTACGGTTTTCGTAATACCCCTGATCGCCCTGAGTCCACAGATCGTATATTATTCCGCCGAGTTTCGGACTGAGATACCCTATATATTATTCAGCACCATTGCAATATATCTTATCAGCCGCTATGCCGATATAAATTCATCGAAAAAATTTGTATATCTGCTGGCTGGAACACTGGCGGTATTTATTTCATATTATATCAGGCTGGTGGGCCTGGCCTTGATAATATCTATTCCGGTATTCTTTTTATTAAGAAAAGAATTCAAGAAGTCAGTAATTTGTTTTATTATTGTTCTGGTTTTTGCGGTGTTTTGGGTGGTTTCCAATGTATTCTTAAGACGTCTGCCTTATGTTTCAGAATTCGCCTTAAGAACAGGAAATTTATTTGGTTTTGTTCACCGCTGGTTTTATAATCTGGCTGCTACCATAGGCAAAGAGTTGCCTGACCTATATTCGTATCCTTTTTTGTCGTTTATTGATCCGTACGATAAGATATTTATCATTAAATTCGCGATAGGATGCCTCCTGGCTTTGTTAATAGCGGTTGGGTTTATAGTTAAAGTGCGAAAAGAAGGCCTCGGTTTAATGGACGTATATAGCGTGATCTATTTTTTTGTATTTTGCCTTTCCTGGACCCATCATGGCGGAAGGTATGTCATGCCAATCCTATTTTTTATAACATATTATCTTATCCTGGGGATAAAGAGAGTAATGCCTAAGAAAAAGATGGTTTATGTGGTGTTGTTTTTTATGCTTTTGCTTAATATCGCAGGGGATATCCGATGGTTGATAGTCAAAAGAAAGCCATTTTTCACTCCGGTTGAGATGTCTTTTCTCCAGGCTGCGGATTGGGTCAAAAAAAATACTCCCGAAAAAAGTATTATTTTATCCCGCAGGCCGGCCTGGCTTTTTGTTTATGCTGATAGGCGGAGGGTGAGGACATTTATCAGGACTAAAGATACAAAAATACAGTATCAATATATTCAGGGGAATAAAGTTGATTATGTTATAATTGACGCCGGCAGGATATACCGGGATTCATCCAGGGATTATTTACTTCCTTTAGTCAGTGCATATAAAGATAAATTTGAGATGGTCTATGAGTCTGATATCGAACCCAAGACTTATATTTATAGAGTGAAAGGTTAAAAGTGAAACTTAGCATTATTATCCCGGCATATAATGAAGAAAGGACAATAGGTGAGGTTTTAAAACAGATATTTGACTTAAGGTTGGGTTTTGATTTTGAGGTTATAGTGGTTAATGACGGTTCAACGGATGCTACGCTGGATAAGGTCAAGAATTCCGGCTTTGAGGTAATCTGCCTTAACCTGGCAAAAAACATGGGCAAGGGCGCGGCTATAAGAAGGGGGATTCAGGATACAACGGGTGATATTATATTGATCCAAGACGCGGATTTAGAATACAGCCCTCAGGATTACCCTGCGCTTATACAGCCGATACTATCCGGGGAATCAAAAGTTGTTTATGGTTCGCGGATACTTAAACGGTCCAATAGTTATTCCTATAAGCATTTTTACTGGGGAGGACGATTAGTGAGCTGGTGGACTAATTTTCTTTATGGTTCAAGGATTACCGATGAGCCGACCTGTTACAAGGTTATTGAGGCAAGCTTGTTAAAATCTTTACAGCTTAAATGCCGGGGGTTTGAGTTTTGCCCTGAAGTTACTGCTAAACTCCTAAAGCGGGGGGTCAATATTAAAGAAGTGCCTATTTCTTATTTTCCCCGGACTAAGGAAGATGGCAAGAAGATCTCTTGGAGGGATGGGGTAGCGGCGTTGTGGGTATTATTCATTTTACGTTTTGCTAAAGAGTAATTATGAGGAATATATTATATATTTCATTATTCGGACAGATCGGCGGAGGAGAGGTAAGCCTTCTATCTATTTTAAAGAATTTGGACCGGAGCCAGTTTTCACCCTGCGTAATAAGTTATACCGATGGTCCGCTTATAAAAAGAATACAGGAACTTAATATAGATGTGAGTATTTTTAACAGTCATTGTTTTCTTAAGGATCTCATGGTCATAATAAGGATTATCCGTTATATAAAAAAATACAGGATAGATTTATTGCATGTAAATTCCCTGGATATGCGCTCTGGGATAGCTGCTTATTTAAGCGGCGTTCCTTTTATCGGGCATCTCAGGGTAATATTTCCTTTTACCTGGAGGGATTGTTTATTTGTTGGGCTTTCCCGGAAAGTTATTGCGGTTTCAAAAGCGGTGGTTGAAGAATTTACAAAGAGATTTGTTGGATATAAAGATAAATTTATTATCATACCGAATGCCGTGGAGGCGCCGGGACCCATCGTCCCTGCTGGATTAAGGCAGGAATATTCTCTTAATAAAGATGTATTGCTAATCGGCAGTGTGGGCAGAATAGACCCCTGGAAAGGGTATGAATATTTTATAGAATCAGCCTATTTATTAAAGAAAGAGATCCCTGGCGCTGTTTTTTTTATAATTGGAGATATATTCATAGGCAATCAGGCAGAAGAGGATTACCTCACTTATTTAAAAAAGCGGGTCAGTGATCTAAATATGCGGGAATATTTTTACTTTACGGGTTTTAAGGAAAATATATTTAATGTTATCGCGGCATTAGATATCCTGGTAATACCATCAATAGAGATAAAAAGCAAAAAAGGCCTCAAGACTGAAGGTTTTGGCCGTATAGCTATTGAAGGGATGGCCATTGGCGTGCCTGTCGTAGCCTCAGATATCGGGGGGTTAAGAGAGATAATCGAGGACGGCGTATCCGGGATTTTAGTTCAATCCAAAAACCCGGAGGCAATAAAAGAAGCGGTTAAAAAAATTCTAAGCGATGCGGACTTAAGAGACAGTATCATCAGCGAAGGAATAAAAAAGGTTGAACAGTTTTATACTGTCCAGAGGCAACTAGAGTTAATCACAGGCTTGTATATAAAGATTTTAATTAGGGACAGCGACTATTTTTCTATCGATATAATGAAGAAAAATAGTCGCTGTCCCTAAGAAAAAGGAGTGAGATTGGCAAAAGTAGGCGTGGTAATTGTAACTTATAACAACGCGGATATGTTAAGAAGCCTTTTAGTTGAACTTGCTAACCAGACCTTAAAGCCAAATGAAATAATTGTTATTGATAATGCTTCTGATGATAATACTAAAGAGATTGTAAATGGGATGTCGGGGTTAGCGCGCTACGCCCGACTGGAATCTAATATGGGAAGCGCAGGAGGTTATTGCGAGGGGGTGAAGGTCGCCTGTGAAAACAATGATTTGATTTGGTTGTTGGATGATGATGTTTCAGTAAAAGCCGATGCTTTAGAAATGCTTTTAAAATGGCAGGATTATATCCGGCTGGGCGCGATAAGAAGCTGCGCCGGCCAATTACCCGGCAGCCTGCCGATCAGGACTAAAGGTTTTGCCTGGCGCGGGACAATGATATCAAGAGAGCTCATTAATGATATCGGTCTGCCTAGACAAGAATATTTTTTATATGCCGAGGATGTCGAATATTCTATGCGGATGAATAAACACGGCTATGTAATTTTTTGGGCACCTAAAAGCATAGTAATAGAGAGGCGATCAACTGATAAAATAAAATTCAGCGTCGGCGGTATTAAGGGTATAATCTATGAAGACGCGTTCCGGATTTATTATGCCCATCGAAATCAGGTAAATGTATACCTGGAATACCGGGATTATTATAATCTGGCAATGGTTTTTGCTTATGCCATGAAGGCAATATTATTATTCGGATTTTGCGGCAGAAGCAAGTATAAAGGGCAAATAAGAGCAGTTTTTAGAGGCATATGGGACGGGCTGAGGGGCAATTTGGGCAGAAACAATGATTTTTTACCTTAAGAGGTAAATGGCCATGGGATATTCTTTCCGGCAGGCAACCTTGATCGTTATGAAAAAAGGGATTTTTGGCCTGTTAATAAAAGTGATCGGTTATCCGGTTAACATAGTGTTAGCGTTTTATTATTCATTTACGCTTAAAGATATAACCCGTAATTATAGTTTAGAAGAACTGGTTGATTTTGTGTTTAACCGTTGCCATGGTTTAATCAGGCCTTTTCAGGTCAAAAGTGAACTCCTGGAGTTTATTAAAGCTGTTGCCAGGGCCAGGCCGGAAGTGGTAGTTGAGATCGGCACTGCCTGCGGCGGGACGCTTTTTCTTTTAAGCCGGGCTGCCGCAGATAACGCTATTATCGTGAGCATAGACCTGAGTTATGGCAAATTCGGCGGGGGATATCCAGTCTGGAGGGCGCCTTTTTATAGGTCATTTGCCTTTAAGCGGCAAAAGTTATATCTGATCAGGGGCGATTCGCACCAGGAAAGTATATTGCATAAGTTGGAGAATATCTTAAACGGAAGAAAGGTAGATTGCCTTTATATAGACGGTGACCATACTTATGAGGGGGTAAAAGAAGATTTTGAAATGTATTCCGCGCTGCTTAATAACCGCGCGCTGATAGCGTTTCATGATATTGCCCCGAATCCGCCGGAGCCGGGAGCACAGGTAAATAAATTCTGGAACGAGATAAAAAATAATTATCAGCATAATGAGATCATTGAAAATCGCGGGCAATCCGGAGCAGGTATAGGGGTATTATTAAAACAATGAAGAAAATACTTCTAAATTTATATTTTTGGCTAAGGTTGATTTTTATACTGTTTAGCCGCATACTATTTCCTTCCCGAGTTTCATTACCTAAGCGATTGTCCAGGTTTCTGATTATTAGAATAGACCGGATGGGTGATTTTGTGGTGTCAATACCAGTGATTGAAAATATCCGGCTGGAATATCCGGATGCAATTATAGATGTTTTAGTCAGGCCTTATCTGAAAGAGCTGGCCGGGTTGGTTAAATCAGTAAATAAAGTAATTATTTACGATAATTTAATTTCTACTGCCAGGAGATTAAAGAGGGAGAAGTATGACGCTGTTTTTGATCTGCTTTATGATTATAAGATAAGGCCGGCGATTTTAGCGTATCTCTGTGGCGCGCCAATCCGCCTGGGATTTTCCTGGGGTTTTCGAGAATTATTTCTTAATAGAGTTGTTAATCCAATAAATCATCCTTATGATGATATGGGTAGGCTGCAATTGCGGCTTTTAGATTTATTGGGTATCCCTAAAAAAGAAATTATTCCCAAACTTATTTTAGACTCTGATGATGCGCCTGAGGGGATATTTATAGCCATGCATCCGGGCGGGTTTTATGATTCCCAGAGATGGAGTAAAGATAAATTTGTTTTATTGGCAAAAAAAATATTAGCGTCATATAGGGTAAAATTAAAAATTGTGGGAGCTTCTAACGATGAAAAAATTGTTAATTATATTGTCCAGGGCATAAATAATCCTAATGCCGAATCGCTAATGTCCGGGCTCAAGGAGTTTGCTATTTTTTTGAAGGGGTGTTCATTATTAATATGTAATAATTCCGGGCCAATGCATTTGGCAGCCGCATTGGGCGTGCCGACAATTTCAATTATGGGGCCGGCTGATCCTATACTATGGTGGCCTAAAGGCATCAATCAGAAAGTTATCCGCAAGGATCTATTATGCAGCCCATGCTCAAAAGGCAGCTGCTGGGATCATAAATGCATGGAATTAGTAAATGTGGAAGAAGTTTTTGAAAAAGTAAAATCGGTTATGGGCAAGCTCGGGATAAGAGCTATAGATCAAAGATAGATTATGATTACAGAGATTAAAAATCAGATTCCAGAGATTAAAGATAGGGATCCCCTTACAGAGCGTATAATCGCTTGCGCTTATAGGGTTCATTCAGAATTAGGGCCTGGTTTCATTGAAAAGATTTATCATAACGCTTTAAGGATAGCCTTAAAAGAAGAAGGTTTGAAATATGATACAGAAAAGGAGTTTAAAGTAATTTATCAATCTAAACAAGCCGGTTTTTTTAGGGTTGATTTGATAGTTGAGAATAAAGTAATTATAGAAGTTAAGGCAGTTACTGGAAATATGCCTTTAGTATTTGAAGCACAAGTTTTATCTTATTTGAAAGTTACGTGTCACAAGGTTGGTTTATTGATAAACTTTGGTAATAAGAGTTGTCAAGTACGGCGTTTAATGTTTTAATCGCTGTAATCTTTTTAAGAATCGCTGTAATCATGTATAATTAATGACTATACATTGGTAATTATACAAGGAGGTTGATTTAAAAAATGGATAACGATGCCTCTAAAGCGGCGTATCTGAAATATTTTATTTACCTGGTTGTTTTATTCGTTCTTTTTACCTATTTGCATGATTTGACCAAAGCCATATTTACCAGCGATTTTATTGATACCCGGCATTATTATGTCAATTCAAAGCTGTTGCAGCAGGGAGTTGACGTCTGGAAGATCTCGCCTCAGGAATATTTAAGTTACGAAAATTCAATGATAACGAAGACCGGTTATAGCAATTATGCCAGCGTTTTGCATTCTATGAATTTTTTTCTGATCTTTTCGCCTTTTACCTTTATGGGATTTAACTTAGCATCTGTTTTGTGGGTAATAACCTGCCAGGCAGCATTAATTATTTCCACATGGTTAGTCTTGACTAAAATCTTCGGCAATCTGGATATTTACAAGGTCATTTCAGGATTATTCCTGGTTTTTATGTTCTGGCCACTAAGGGAAGATCTTTTTATCGGGCAGCCGAACTTACTGATCCTATTATTCTTTACCCTGGCGCTTTTATGCTTTAAAAATAAGAAGATATTTTTAGCCGGTATTTTTTTAGGTTTAGGCGTGCAGATCAAAGAGTTATTTATTCCGGTCCTTTTATTTTGCCTGTGTAAGAGATATTGGAAGGCATTAATAAGCGCGATTTGTGTTATTTTCCTGATTAAACTGGCAGCTATTTTTAGCTTTGGGATAGATAAAGAGATTTCTTATTGGACTTACCAGTTAAGGTTTTTCTCCGGCCAGGTAGCAGCCGGTGAATACAGGGATATTTCCAGCCTGAGCATCTTTTATTTATTATACAACTTATTTTTTAGTATCGCCGGCATAAAGTTTGTCCAGGCACTGACTATTTTGATAAATTTGATTGTTTTAACTCTGGCTTTCAGGGTTAGGTATGGGAAAAGGGTTGGAACCAATCCGGATAAAATGGCTTTAGAATTTTCTTTTTTTATAACTTTGTGTTATATGGTATGTCCCTGGGTGCATGAAACTCATCTGGTAGTCTTATTTTTGCCGCTGGTAATCTGCTGGTTCTACATAATCAAAGGTCCGGTTAAAAAATCATCGATTATTTTATTTATTATTGCATATCTTATTTTGGGATTGAAGTACGCGATTACCAGTTTCCCTAGCGCCTGGAGCGGGCCGTTTGCTTTTTTATTGTCTTTTAAGGGTATCGGTTATATCCTGTTGTTTATACTTTTAGGCAGCTTATTAAGGACCAGCAATGAAGGATAAAAAAAGCCTTTTAATAACTTTTGATTTTCCTCCCCAGGTAACCGGGATCGGGACATATTTGTCCGGTATCTGGAAGGATCTTTATAAGAATGACAATTATATTCTTGCCCCGGCGGTTAAATCAGCTAAGGGTTTTGATATAACAAGCGGATTAAATATTTTTCGTTACCCCGGTTTTACGCGGTTCAAGATTTTAAGGACGATTGTTTTATTCTGTCTGACGTTTAATTTTTTAATCAAAAATAAAATAAATCTTGTTTTTTGCAGCGTTCCGCTCAGTTTAGGCTGTATCGGGCTGATCTTTAAGTTGATATTTAAGCTTCCTTATGGTGTATTTTATTATGGGGGGGAGTATAGTAAATTTAAAGAAAACCGGATATTATGGCCGGTTTTAAATAAGATAATGAAAAATGCCGATTTTGTTATCACTATCAGTGAATTTTCCCGGGCCGAGGCCGGAAAATTCGGGCTAAAACAAGATCTGGTTTATATAGTTACTCCCGGAGTGGATATAAATAAATTCAAGCCGGATGATGATACCGGTAAAATAAATAATTATTTAAAATTAGAAAATAAACAGATACTCTTAACCGTAGCCAGGCTGGTAAAACGTAAGGGCGTACACCTGGTTATTGAGGCCCTAAAAAAATTAAAGAAGGACTTTCCGGAATTGGTATATCTGGTTGTGGGTTCAGGAGAGGAGGAGGATAATTTAAAAAAACAGGCCAAAGAATCCGGGTTAGAAAAAGATGTTTGTTTTCTGGGGCGTGTACCGGACGAAGACCTGCCGGTGTATTATAATATCTGTGATATATATGTTATGCCTAATACCGAGATTAAAGCCGATGATAATGTGGAAGGTTTCGGGATCTCCTTTATTGAGGCTTCGGCCTGCGCTAAGCCGGTTATCGGAGGTATCTCAGGAGGAGTAAGGGATGCTGTCCTTGATGGGATAACCGGGCTATTGGTTGACCCGGATAAACCGGATAAATTAGCAGAGGCTATACGAAAACTTTTAATAGAACCGGATCTTGCTGAAAGGTTGGGCAGGCAGGGGCGTTTAAGGGCGGAGAATGAATTCTCCTTAAGTCTACGGGCAAAACAGATAGAGGATATTATAAAAAAGGTAAAGGATCATGGTTTCCAGGCTCTATAAATTTTTTCATCGGCTGATTTCCCGGCCACAGGAAAAGGGAAAGTATTCTGCGGGAAATTGGCAGGATAAAGTAAGGGCGGCGGCATTATTTCTATGCCGGGATATTACTGCCGGTCAAGCACTTGAGATCGGCTGCGGCGAGGGCCTTTTTCTTACACAACTGGCTAAGGCCCACCCGGGATTAGAATGCCGGGGGGCAGATAATAGCCTTCTCCGCGCGGAGCAAGCTAAAACGCGGATCAAAGAAATGGGGCTTAATAATGCCGAAGCCGATTGCCAGGACGCAGAAAAGCTTGAATTTGCGGATAATTATTTTGACGTTGTAATTTGCATCAATGTATTTTTTAATCTTCCTTCTTTGGGCAATATTAAAAAAGTTTTAACCCAAGTCAACCGAGTAACTAAAAAATCCGGCCGATTGATATTTGATATCCGTAATTCCGCAAACCCGGCGCTTAAAATAAAATATAAACTAGCTCCTTATTATGATGCCTCAGTGAAAAATCTTCCTTTAAATACTTACAGCTGCGCTCAAATAGAAGGCCTTTTAAAAGAGGCCGGATTTACAGTTGAAAATAAGCTGTATTTAGGCTTTCCTATAAAGGCATTTGCGCCATTAATAGTTTACCAGGCAAAGAAAAATGATTAAGAGAACCCCTAATATAGCTGCGGTTTATAATTTTCAAGACATATCGTCGGCGTTAAATCTAGCGGGCGATCCTGAGGTGATAGATAAATTCGCCGGATCCTTAACAGTTTTTTTACAGGCCCAATACATTTATCCGGTTAATTCCGGGGTTTCAGCATTTTATCTGATATTAGAGTCGCTTAAGCATGATTCTTTGAAAAAAGAAGTTATTTTGCCGGCTTATACTGCCGGAAGCCTGGTGGTTGCGATAAAGAAGGCCGGGTTAAAGCCGGCTCTTTGCGATATATCACTTGAAGATTTTAATCTGGACACCAAAGTTTTAAGTAAATCCGTATCTGATGATACCCTGGCAGCGGTTGCTGTGCACATGTTTGGCATAGGTATAGGAAGTATCAGCCAGATAAAAATGACCCTGCCAACAGGCGTGACCTTGATCGAGGATTGCGCTCAGGCATTTGGAAGCCGGATCAGGGCAAGGCCAGTGGGAAGTTTTTCCGACATCTCTTTCTTTAGCTTTAACCGCGGTAAAAATTTTCCTCTTTACTCTGGAGGATGCATACTGGTTAATTCACCGGATTTATCCGGGAAAATCGAGTCTTTATGCAAGCAATTACCGGAGAATACCGGCGCGGGTATATTCGCTAAAATAGCCGCATTTTATTTTGCCACCCGTCCTTATGTCTATGGTTTAGCCTATCAAGCTATCTCTTGTTTTAGGGATACTGTTGCGCCAAAAGATTTTAAAGTTTGCCGGATCAGCCGGATTCAGGCCGGATTAGGCATCAGGTGTTTAGAAAAAATCGATATTTTTTTAAAAGCCAGGTATGAAAAAGGAAAGTTTCTGATCAAGTCCTTAAAGAGCGAAACAGGATTAATCCTTCCCATTATATCTGAAGATGATTATCCGGTTTTTAATCAAGTGCCGGTTTTATTCAAAGATTCAACAAAATTGGGTATTATTGAGAAGAAACTCATGCATAGCGGCTTAGAGGCATCCAGGGTTTATAAAAGGCCGCTGCACCATATGTTTGAACTAGGGTACAAGCCGGAAGATTTTCCCAATGCAAATTATCTTGCGGATCATCTTTTAGCTTTGCCTATCCATCATTTGGTCAGTGAGCAAGATATAGAAAAAATGATAGATATTATTAAGAAAAATATTTAGTACATAGTTACCAATAGCTGCTAAAGTAATCGAATTAACAGACATTAACCAATAAGATTATTTGATTATGATACCTTTGCGGAATATCAAAAGATTTTTTTATAAGGCAAACAAGCAACCTGGTTATGCCTATAGCGTTTTCTTAAAACGCACTCGGGCTCAACTCGCCTATTACTTTGGTAACGGCGAGAGTATTTTTCCTGAGGCGATCACCCTATTTCTTACCCACCGCTGTAACCTGCATTGCCGGATGTGCGGGCAGTGGGGAGAGGGAGGAGTGACTAAAAAACAAAGTGCTGAGTATGTGCAATCTGAGCTATCAATACAGGAATTAAAATCCCTGGTAGACGATGTAGCTGTTTTTCGTCCAAACATTACCCTTTTTGGCGGTGAACCTTTACTTTATCCTGATTGCAGCGGGCTTATTAGATATATTAAGAGGAAAAAAATGCACACCTTAATGATCACTAACGGATCGCTTTTAGAGGCCAGGGCTTTAGAGCTGGTAGAAAGCGGCCTGGATGAATTAAATGTTTCCCTGGACGGCTTAAGCCAACTGCATGATGATATCCGGGGCCTGCCTGGGCTTTATAATACAATTACGCGCGGCTTAAAGAATATAGATTATTTAAAAAAACAAAAAAAGACTAAGAAGCCTTTTGTCAACCTACAGTGCACTATCAATAAGGACAATTGCAGGTATCTAGAAGAGATGATTAGGGTAGCCGAAGAAGTAGATGCCGATTCCCTGACTTTTCATAACCTGATATTTACCGATCGTCAGATCTTAGATAGGCAGAAAGAGTATAATCGGATATTGGATTGTAATTCATTAAATTGGGAGGGATTTGTTTTTGAACCCGGCATAGAGCCTGAAATTTTAAATAGTATGATCAGCCGGATACTTAAGGGTAGGTATAAATTTAGCGTGGATTTTTATCCAAATTTTTCCGGCCAGGCAGCCATAGATTATTACCGGGATCCCGCTAATATACCTAAGGGCTATCCTTTTCGGTGCTTAAGCCCCTGGATAGTGGCTTATGTTTTTCCTGATGGCGAGGTCCGCCCTTGCCTGAATTTTAGTTATTCCTACGGAAATATTAAAAAAGTCAAGTTTACTAAACTCTGGAATAATGAGCAGGCAGTAAAGTTTCGCCGGATATTAAAAGAAAATAAGGTTTTTGCCGTATGTGGAAGATGCACTGAATTGTATCGCTATTAATTTTTCGGCACGAAATTAGTGTTAATTTGTATAAACATAAAATGAAGAGAATGAAGATAGCCCAGGTTATAACCAGGATGGATTGGGGTGGTTCTCCGGATATGGTAAGGCTTACCTGCGAAAAACTTTTGGCAATGGGCCAGGAAGTAATTTTGATAACCGGGCCTACAAAAAACCAGACACAAAAAACCAACGAATTCATTAATTCTTTTAACGCTAAGGTAGTAGTTATCCGCCAATTGCAAAGAGATGTTAATTTATTTAATGATCTTATAACTTTTATCAAGCTTTATTTAATATTCCGCGAGGAGAATTTCGATGTTGTCCATACCCATACTGCCAAAGCCGGGGCATTGGGGAGACTGGCCGCATATTTTGCCGGTGTAAAAGTGATCGTGCATACTCCTCATGGCCATAATTTTTACGGGTACTTTAATCGTTTATACAGTAAACTGATAATATTTATCGAGAAGTTCCTTACTTTTTTTACAACCAGGATCATTGCTTTAACTGAACTGGAAAGAAGCGATTATATTAAATTTAAGGTGGCGGCTAAAGATAAAATAAACCTGATATATTTGGGGCTTGAGCTTGAACCATTCTTACAGCAAAATTTTAATCGGCCTCAAATAAAAAATAGCTTAGGAGTTACTGCCGGCGAATTGACAGCGGCGATGGTCGGGAGGCTGGAGACAGTTAAAGGGCCCGGTTTTTTTGTAGAGGCGGCCAAGCTAGTGATTAAGGATTTTACGCAGGCTAAGTTTTTTTTAGTCGGCGAAGGCTCTTTACGGGCTAAATTAGAGAAAAGGGTAGAGGAATCAGGCCTGAAAGATAGCATAATTTTTACCGGCTGGAGAAATAATGTCCCCGAAATTATTTCTGTCCTGGACGTCTTAGTTTTGCCTTCTTTAAATGAGGCAGTGGGTATAGTGCTTATAGAGGCCCAGGCATCCGGGATCCCGGTAGTAGCTGCTGATGTAGGGGGAACCGCCGAGGTAGTAAAAGACGGAATCAGCGGTCTTCTGGTGCCTGCGGCTGATCCCGGGTCTATGGCTATAGCGATAAGCTCTTTATTTAAGGACCCGGTAAAAAGAAAAGAAATGGGAGAGGCAGGCAGGGTTTGGGTAAAGGACAGGTTTAGCGCCCAAAAAATGACCGAGAAGATCTTTAATCTTTATTCTGAATTATATGCGGGTTAAATTATTTTTATTATTAAGCTGATTTATATATCCCGGCCTGGCTTTAGGCCAAGGCCCGGATCGGGAGAGAGCCAGGATAAATATAATATCGGAATAAGCGGGAGATTTTTAGATGGACAGACCTGCGCCTTTAAGATAAAATCAAGCATGAGCGCGGAGCGTAAATGATCATATCGATGCACCAGCCGCAGTATATACCCTGGTTGGGTTATTTTGATAAAATAGCTAAAAGCGATTGCTTTGTATTTCTGGATAAGGTCCAGTATAAACCGCGGGAATTTCAGAATCGTAACAAGGTCCGCGCTGCCAGCGGTTCTTTATGGTTAAGCGTGCCGGTGATTTCTAAAGATAAAGGCAGGCAGGTTATTGATAGTGTAGTGGTAGATAATGAATTGCCCTGGCAAAGAAAACACTTGGAGACTTTTAAAAGCTGTTACGGCAAGGCTGATTTTTTTGATGAACATAAGGAATTCTTGAACCAGGTATATACTCAAAAGCGTGAGGGCCTGGTTGATCTGAATATTTTTATAATTGACTATATCTTAAAGCAATTGGCAATAGCCTTACCTATATATAGGGAGTCTGAGCTTGATATCCGTAATACCGCGACTGACAGGATAATTGATATTTGCCGTAAACTCAAGGCAGATACCTATCTTTCAGGCGCGGGAGGCAAGGAATACCTGGAGGAGGCTAAATTTCCTCAGGCCGGGATAAAGCTGTTATATCAGGATTTTAAGCATCCGGCTTATAGGCAGCAATTTATGAAAAACGCGGGAGATTTTATGCCGTGTATGTCAATTTTAGACCTATTGTTGAATGAAGGGCCAAAGAGCAGGGAGATATTTAAAAGGGGGTAATGATGAATATTTTAGCGATTGGGCCACACCCGGATGATATTGAAATTGGCTGCGGAGGGACATTGATCAAATACTCTGAAGCGGGGCACAATATTTTTTTGATGATTTTAACTGACGGCAGTTTCGGCGGCGACCCGCAGGTCAGGTCGAAAGAGCAAACCCAGGCCGCTGTATTCTTAAAGGCGAAAGAAGTATGCTGGGGAGGTTACCGGGACACGGAATTAAGCTGTAACCGGGAACTGATCAATAAAATAGACGAATTTATCTATAAAGTTAAGCCGGATGTGGTGTTTTTAAACTTTTGGGCGGATGTGCATCAGGATCACCGCTCCGCTGCCCAGGCCGCGGTTTCAGCTACCCGCTATATCAAGGAAGTGCTTTTTTATGAAGTGCCCAGCACCCAACATTTTGAACCGGATATTTTTGTAGATATTGAGGATGTTTTAGCTAAGAAGCTGGAATTATTAAATTTGCATACCTCCCAGGTTTACAGGACCAAAGTCGAAAATTTGAGTATTTTAGAGAGCGCCCAGTCTTGCGCGAATTTCCGCGGGTTTCAGGGACGGGTCAAATACGCCGAAGGTTTTAAGGCAGTCCGTTTATTGAGGGAGATAAGATGAATACCCTGATAATTTCGATAATCGCTTTCTTCGTTTCTTATTTAAGCCTGCAGATATTGAAAAAAATAGCTTTTCGTTTTAATATCCTGGACTTGCCGGGGGGAAGGAAAGTGCATAAAAACGCCACTGCTTTACTGGGAGGAGCGGGTATTTATTTAGGGTTACTTTGCGGGGTAATGTTTATTTTAAAAGATATGGCTATTTTTTTTCCGGTATTTATCGCCGCTACTTTAATATTAATTTTAGGTTTAATAGAGGATATAAGAAAGCTTAGCGCAAAACAGCGTTTATTTTGCCAATTAGCGATATCTTTGGCTTTAATCCTCTTGAGTCCGGAAGTAAGGGTGAGTTTTATGCCGGCAAATACATTTGGCGAGATTATTGAGATCATCGTGACTTTATTGTGGATAGTCGGGGTTACCAACGCTTATAACTATCTGGACGGCCTTGATGGCTTGGCTGCTGGCTCGGTAATCATTAATTTGTTTTGTTTTAGCGTTATCCTGTATGCTACTACCCAGCATCTTATTGTAGTTATTTGCCTGATTTTGATTGCCGCTTGTTTAGGCTTCCTGCCGCATAATTTTAGCAAGAATAAGATATTTTTAGGCGAGGCAGGCAGCACTTTTTTAGGTTACATGTTGGCTTGTATCGCTCTGATAGGAAATTGGGCCGAGGATAGCATGGTTAAATTATTTATTCCGATTTTGATTTTAGGTGTGCCGATATTTGATATGATATTTACCACAATAATGCGGATCAGGGATGGAAAGGTCAGGACTTTAATCCGCTGGCTGACCTACGGCGGGAAGGACCACTTCCATCATTATTTAGTGGATATCGGATTAAGCCCGAGAGGCGCGGTAATATTTATATATTCCATAACCTTATCTTTAGGCATCAGCGCGATAATGGTCAGTAATGATAAGGCTTTCGAAGGTTTTTTAAGTTTAGTCCAGGCTGCTATAATTGCCGGAATAATCGCGACATTAATAGTAGCCGGTAAGCACAGGCGCAGCGGCTGGAATAAATAATTAGGGACAGCGACTATTTTTCTGACAAATGGATTTAGAGAAAAATAGTCGCTGTCCCTAATTAAATTCTGCTTGACTTTTCTAACATAAGCAAGGATAATAAGTTAGAAGTAAGAGTAAAATTATGATTATGATGTAATAAACAAGAAATATAAATCAAAACAGCAGCATTATAGCATATATATAGGTAAACCCCGCCCTTTTGGTTTGATATTTTTTTAATCACGCCATAAGGGCGGGGTAAACTTGACAATCGCGAGCATGCATGCTATACTTTAATCGGGAAAATAGATAAGGATGCGAAAAAGGCAAACTCAAGGTAACTTGGGGGCGCAAAGTCATGCGTCCGCAATAAATAGTTGCGGACAGGCAGACTGCCGTTTCCGGAATTGAATCTCAGGAATGTCTGCCTGAGATTTTTTTTTACGATTTGTAAAAAGTGCCAGGCACGAACGTAAGAAATAAGGAAAGTGCCAGGCACGAAAGAAAAAAATGCCCAGGTTACCTAGGATTTATATAAAAGATGCGGTAAATTTCGTTACCTGTAGGGGAGCGCATGATGAGACATTGTTCAGGGATGAAAGGGATTACAGTATGTTCTTAGAACTTTTAAAAAAATATCAGGAACAGTACAAGGTAAAAATGTTCGCCTATTGCCTTATGCCGGATCACTTACATTTATTGGTTGATATGGTTAAAGAGGTCAGAGATGGCGAGATTTTAGAAGATAAATCCCTGGAGTTATCGGATTTTATGCATGACCTGAATAACGCCTATACTAAATATTTCAATGGACGCTACGAAAGGAAAGGCCATTTATTCAGGGAGAGGTTTAAATCTGCCTTGGTTGAAAAGGACGAAAATTATTTATTAAAGATGACCGCTTATATACATCTCAACCCGCAGAAGCTTAATATTACCACCGATGCTAAAAGCTATCCGTATAGCAGTTATAAATATTATTTGGATAATAATTGTTCTGAAGGCGCGCATATTAAAGCCGCTATGCAAGAGGTGCTGGCCCTTTTGCAGGATAAGAATTACGCGGGATTTGTCCAAGATATGACTGAAGAAGAAGCTGATTTTATTCATAAGAGGTTACAACGGGGCGGCATCTTAGGATCAGAGCAATTTATCTCCCGGGTCAAGTCCGAGGTTGAAGAATACCATGCCCAGGCCGAAGAAGATGGCCAGGAAGAACCGGTTAAGCAGGGCAATGGGTATAAACTGGTTATCGCTGCC
This sequence comes from Candidatus Omnitrophota bacterium, assembly GCA_018825985.1. Lineage (GTDB taxonomy): Bacteria > Omnitrophota > Gorgyraeia > Gygaellales > Profunditerraquicolaceae > JAHKAP01. The sequence goes on along the minus strand of JAHKAP010000071.1, from coordinate 5,546 downwards.
GGAGGGATTTTTTTAATATTGGCCCTGGTGTCTGGTGGGGTATTTTTTTATTATTATAATAATAAAAAACAGGTTCCGCTTGCGAAAGATCAAATGGCAGTCAAGGCTGCCGAGAAATCTCAAGAATTGAAATCAACTCAATGGCAGATAAAATTAATTCCCAGCGCAGGAGGCAGCGAAGTAATTGATACCCTGATTTTTAAAGGCGGTAAATTTACTTCAGCCCGGCTGGATGTAGTCGGCTATTCCAGCACTAATTATTCTTTGCTGATGGATGATAAAGGAAGGATAATCTGGGAGACTATGCAGACCTCTACCGGCGGCACAGCTACCTGGCGGGGAGAAGTTGATCAGGCAAAGATGACCGGTATGTTAAGCCTGCGGCAGACAGGAAAAGAGCCGCGGGATTTTTCTTTTGTAAGCGTAAGTTCCAGGAGGGTAGAATAGATGTTAAGAAAATCTAATAGTATAAATTTATTCATAATTATAATGATTATTGGATTAATAGGAACGGCCTGGGCTCAGCAGAAACAGGCGAAAAAAGATAAGGTTATTACTACCAGTACGTTAAAGGCTGTTGAGGGCGAGATAAGCGCCCTGACTAAGAATTACATCGCTATTGCTTATGATAAAGACATTGAAAAAGGCACGGAAAATGAAATGTCTTTTCCTTTTGACCCCAAAACAATGCTGTTATATCACAAGCGCAGTTTAGCTGAATTGAATGCCGGGGATAGGGTATTGGTGCAGTATGAAGAGGTTAAAGAGGAATCCAGGCAGGGTAATAGTATAGTAAATAAGGCTAAGTCGATCACTTTTATTAAGCCGGCGCCTAAGGAACCGGAACCGATAGACCCTGTGGATAACAACGCGGAATTGGCGATTAAGGCGATGAGATCTGAATAAAGACGAGAAAATACAGATGAGTAAATGCATAAGAAATAAAAAAATATTAATAAGGATGATCCTGCTGGGGTTATCAGCCGGATTTTTCTGTTTTATTTCTAATGCCCAGGCAGTGCAGATAAAACGGGTGCAGACCGGAGAGCTCTCTTTTGACAGCGTGGATATTGTGGACACCGCGACATTGGCTTATCCGGTAAATACTACCAGCAGCCTGGTTTTGGTAACCTCTAGCTCCGTAGCTAGCACTAGAGACGGAAATAATTTATTTACCCCCTATTTTGAAGATAATGAAAACGTGGCAGTAGCCAGGGATTACGCAAACGTCGCGGCCATCACCAGGTATCATGTTATTGAATTTGCCGATGGAGTAAGGGTAACTCAGGGATTCTCCTCAATGAACAAAGATACAAGAGACAAGACCATTACCCTTCCTCATTCTGTTGATTCAGCTAACGCTTTTGTTATCGTGTATACAAGAGGCTATATTACCACTAACGCAGATACAGAAGTACTCTTTCTTAAAGCGGATCTAGTCTCGGATATGCAGTTAAAGCTTTCCCGTGACAGGACCGCTCAGGAAGCGGGGATCACAAGAACAATCAATATCGTCTATCAGGTCGTAGAGTTTCTTACCGACTCTTCATTAGAAAAAGGGCTGACTACTATCCCTGTGAGCGCATATAGTGTTACCCAACCGCTTAACCAGACCATACCGGATTTATCTAAAGCATTTTTAGTCTTTAATTTTGTGGGTGGCAATACCACCAACGGGATAGAGGGAGACTTTCTGCCCAGGGGCGTTATTAGTGACGCAGGGAATCTTACGTTTACCCGCAGCAGGGCGCCGACAGGCACAAGAGATATTGTGGATATTAAATATTATTTATTGAAGTTAAGCGGCACTACGGCTTTTGTTCAGTCGAACGTGACCGCAGATACAACAATTAGCTTAACCGATAGCGGGACTTTAGCCTCGCCTACGGATATTACCAGGACCATGCCGCTAATAAGCATATCTCAGGCTGACACGACATCCAGCACTGCCTATCTTGATGATCTTTCTTTTACAGTCAATCAGACCGCAAACAATACATTGTCTTTTGCCAGGGGGATAGCTGCGGACGGGGCAATGATCTCCTGGTTTGCTGTTGAATTCGGGCCCCTGACCCTTAAATTACCTAACGGAGGCACGCCGCCTAACCTTACAGATAGAGAGGTATGGCAGGTAGGGGATAACCAGACGATTTCCTGGAAATATGCGGATAGTGTTGCCGGCGATAAGGTTACTTTGGCGCTTTGTAAGTCAGGCTGCACCAATATAGCAAATTATAATATTATCATAAACTCGACTATAAACGCTTCTTATAACGGCACTGGTACTCCCGGGACCTTTAACTGGAATATCCCTGCGGAAATCAACGGCAGTAATCTTATTAATAATACCCTTTGGATGTCGATTTTGGACCAGAATATAACTAATGGAAGGAATTATGATATCTCCAATAATAATTTTACTATAAAAGGCAAGCTAAATGTTACCGGGCCAATTGCTGCTTCCAACTGGACCGTAGGAGAGAGCAGGAGTATTGACTGGACTAAAAAAGGTAATTTCGATTACACTACTTTCCGGATAGATGTATCCACTGACGGCGGAGGCTCTTATCCCTATCCGCTAAATACCAGCTTGACCCAGTCCCAGGCTAATTGCGGATCAGACGATGATTGTTATATTAACTGGACTGTAGGGGATTATATATCCAGCAACGCAAAAGTGAGAGTTTCTTTAAATGACCCCAGTAATTTAACCAATATAAGTTCGCAATCTTCTGATTTTCTTATCAGAGGCGCGCTTCAGATCTTGACCCCTAACGCTACTAATTTTACTAATCCGATTTTAGCCCTGGATGATTTTAATATTACCTGGAATAAGCGGGGCAATTGGACCTATGATAATCAGACCAATCAGGTGGCTTTGTATTATTGGAATGATACCCTGGCGATGTATACCTTTATTAATAATACTACTTCCACAGGGGACAGTGGGAATTATATGTGGCTGGTTCCCCGCGGAGCAATGGGTAATAATGTCAAACTAAAGATCGTCAGTTATCAGAACGCGACTTTGCAGGTTGAAAATGTATCTGAGACTTTTAAGGTCCTGCCCTCAGTTGATTTAATTTATCCTACTTCCTCTGCGGAAATCTGGGTAACCGGCCAGACCCAAAATATAACCTGGGATACCGCATCGCCAATGCAGGTCCATGTTTGGTATTCTACCAATGGTAACGGGGATCCTTCGAATTTTACCACGGCAGGCGGAGGCGCCAGGCTTACTCCTCCCGGAGGCACAAGTAATAAATATTTTGAATGGAGCGATATACCGGAGTCAGCGGTTTCAAATAATTTCTTTATCCGGGTAGCCCAGGTTGAAGGCGATACATCTCCTGGCACGCCATATTCTGACTCAGCCCAGTTTAATTGCACCGGTAAGATCGATATAATCCGGCCAAACGGCGGTGAGGTTTTTAGGGTAGGGACCGGCGAATCTATACAATGGAATAATACCGGTATTGCCGGAAATAACGTGGCAGTCAGACTTTCTATCGGCCCGGTCAATACTACTTTAACTACTATATCGGCTGCTTCAGGAACCCAAAGCTGGACCTGGTCTCCGGTTACTAATAATATTACCAGCGGCGCCGCGATCAGGATAGAATTGGTTAGCGATCCTTACCGGGTTTTTGATACTTCAAACAGCACTTTCTCCATAAAGGGCGTATTGACCTTAATTACTCCGGATGGAGGCGAGACCTTTAACTACGGTAATAACACCAATATAACCTGGACTAGTAACGGCACAGTAGGCGATGTCCGCCTTTTATATTCCAAGAATAATAATTGGGCCAGCCCTATTGAGATTAATGCGAGTTTAGCCCAAGGCGCAACTCCATATAACTGGTCTATTCCCGATGATGTCAGCGAGGTGGTTAAAGTAAGAATTGAGGCTGTTTCGGATTCCGGCATAAATGATACCTCGTTTGACTTTTTCAGGATCAGGGGTAACCTAAATTTAACCTCGCCTGACGGAGGAGAGAATTTAACCGTTGGCAGCAACTATTATATTAATTGGACCCGCTCAGCCACGAGCATGGGTAATATTACCCTGGCTTACGCGATGGATGGGGAGAATTTTACCTATCCGATTACTGAAGTTGCTTCTGGTTTACCTGCCGCTTATACCGGCCAATATCTTTGGAACCCTATTCCCGACAGCATCGGTAATAATACCAAGGTTAAAATAACCCTGGTTACTGACGCCAATACTACTGATTTATCCCAGAATCTATTCCGGATCAGGGGCAAATTAGTAATGAATGCTCCGTCACCAGGAGATACCTGGATTGTTGATTCTGCCGCGGATATTAACTGGACATCTACCGGTACCATCAGCAAGGTCCAGATCCGGATGTCTTCTACCGGAGGAGAGCCGTATGATTATATTATTATGAATCAGTCTATCGGCTGCAGCAATTGTAGTTTTGGCTATCACTGGCCGGTGGTTAATGATTCTTTAGGCAGTTTAACCAGGTTAAAGGTCCTGGATTTTTATGACGCTAATGTATCAACGGTTACCGGAAACTTTACTATCCAGGGAGGGTTGAATGTAACCAACCCTATAAACGGCAGCGAGGTCTGGAAGGTCAATGAGACCCGTAGTATTTCCTGGGGTTATAACGGAAGCTTAGGTAATATTACAATCCAGTATTATAACGGGACTGCTTTTGTGGATATTTCCGGCGGCGCTACTGTTCCGGTTGCCCAGGCCAGTAAGAACTGGCTGATCCCTGATGCTATTGGCAATAGCGCTAAGATCAAGATAACTGCGGTTGATTATCCGCAGGTGAGCAATGTTTCAAACGGTTTTAAGATCAAAGGTGTTTTGGCGCTTACCGCTCCGACAAGCAGCGACAATTGGGTGGTTAACCGGACCTATCCCATAAACTGGACCAAAGACGGGACTTTTTCCGGAAGCGCTCAATTGCAGTATTCTGTAAACGGGGGAGCTAATTATACTGATATCGATACAGCGGATTCCGGAGCACTGATTTATAATTGGACTGTTCCGGATGTTTCCGGGATTATCGGAAGCGCTACTAAGATCAAAATCTATCTGGTGGGAGCTGACGCTGATATAGTAAAACACGAAACAGCTAATTTTACGGTTAAAGGTAATTTAACTACTCTTACTCCGAATGCGACTACAGTTTGGCTGAAAGGAAGCACTCAAGCGGTATATTGGAGAAAAGAAGGACCGATAGCTAATGTAAAAGTAAAATATTCCACGGATGGCGGCTCAACCTGGCCTGCGGGAAATATTATTGAGAATTCAACATCGGCAGCAGTTGGCAGCTGTAGTTGGACCCTTCCGGATATAATCGGGACTAATGTTGTGGTAAATGTAAGCGACGCAGCCGATAGCACGGTATTTAATGATTCCCAAGTTTTTGCCATCAAAGGCTCAATCAAGCTCGATCAGCCTAACGGAGGAGAGAGCTGGCTTAAAGGCACTACCCAGCAGATCAAATGGACTCCAACAGGAACTTATAACGGCAATGTAAAGTTGGAATATTACAATGAGT
>JAHKAP010000070.1 GCA_018825985.1 Candidatus Omnitrophota bacterium | reverse complement strand
CATCCCTGGAGGAGCTTACGGATTCCGGGACCGCTTCCAGAAAGAAAGCAGGAAGAAGCTTTTGCCGGCGCTCTTTAAAAACCCAAAAACCGGACATTTTCATTTTGCTAAGAACCGGACATTTTAATCTTGCTAATACACCGGTCAATAAATTTATTGACCTACCCGTCTCTTTATAATACAATTTAATACAGTTTTTAATGGCCCCATCGTCTTCCCGTCTGTAGCCTGATTGAAGACGGGATCCCGCCACCAGTTAAAGTTTTGGGCGGGAAGCCTGGTCAAGACCAGGCCTGTAGGGGGCCAGTGAGAAAATTAAGGCCCCATCGTCTAGCCTGGTCTAGGACGCGTGGTTCTCAGCCACTAAACACCGGTTCAAATCCGGTTGGGGCTAATAGAATAATTTCCGGTTCTCCCGTGCAACTCACGTTTAATGGAGGGTTGCCCGGGATCAATTCCGGCATACAATTTACGAACATCATTGCCTCGTAAATTGTGCCGTCATTGTAAATCCGGTTGGGGCTACCAAAAAGTTCTCTCTCGTCCTGAGAGTAGAGGGGCATAAAGCTCTGATTGATTAAACCGATCAGAGCTTTTTCTTTCTCTTTACGTGTTAAAGAGTTAGGGCATTGTTTTCCGACGAGGTTACCATTTTTAAACACTCCTCCGGCCGGTGCAAAAAATATAACTGGTTTCTAAAAGTAAGAAAAAACAGGCTTTTAAAAGATAGCAGCCCGGATTTTACTCCTCCAAGCTATCTTTTCCTCTTCGTATAATCAAAACCCAAGTTGTTACGGTCATTAAGATAGAATGATCCCTTAAATTTTTCTCTTCTTGATAAGATCTTAAAACTTTATCCTCGATAATAGTGCTTGATTAACCCTCCTAGTTTTGCTTGAGATTTTATTTCTCCGCTTATTTTATTTGACCTAAATTCAAGAGGTATATTTCCCATAGAAGAATGTGGTCGTGTTGTATTGTAATGCGTTACATATTTACTTATAAGATATCTCAGGTGTCGTTCACCGAATACAATAAAATGATTTAGGCATTCCCGCTTAATCGTTCCTACCCAGCTTTCAGCATAGGAATTCATGTTTGGCGACATAAAGGGAAGCTTTTGTACAGTAAACCCATCATTTTTAAACGACTCATCGAATTCTCTTGAGAATTTGGTATCTCTATCTCGGATTAAAAGCTTTTTACCGCTTTTATTACTACCAAGAAGAGGCAGTATGTTTCTAGTCTGCTTATTTACCCATCCCTGATTAGGGTATCGAGTAGCTCCGGCAACATAGACTCTTCTTGTTTTGATATTGATAAAGAACAGCACAAAGAACATTCTCGGTCCTAACGGAGCAAGGACCTGTTTGGTGAAGAAATCACATGCCCAGAGGGTTTGAAAATGCCTTTTGATGAAATTATCCCAAGAGTCCTGCGCTCTTTTAGGAACAGGATCGATGCCATTTTCTTTTAAAATGTTCTTTACATTAGTCTTCGATAAGCGTTTGATACCTAGCTTATTCAGTTCTCCTAGAATCCTGACATATCCCCAGTTGTTTTCTTTAGCTAGCCTTACTACTAATTTACGTATTTCTTCTAAGGTCTTAGGCCTGCCGCGCTTGCTTATTTTTTTGGGTCTTTATTGCGCTTATAGCCTCTTACCCAAAGGAGAAAGGTTTCATATGTTACAACAGTAATTATATTCTTTAGATACTTGCCCAGAAGAGTGCCGAATTTTATAAGCTTCCTTCTTTCGACAAGGGTTGGCCGTATACTTCTACCAACACGCTTACGCAATATTTCGTTTTCAACCTTTAGGTATTCTATTTGCTGGTTTAAATTTTCCTGTGTCATCCTGCCCAGTAAAGACAGGAGTTCGCTAAACACATTCTTTTGAGTGAATTCCCAGTATTTCTGCATCGATTCCTCCTTAAATTGATCATAGCTTTACAACAGCTCGTTAAAAACCAATAATTATATGGCATAATAACACATCATAAGGATAGAGTCTTAGGTTGCCTAATATGTCTTACTCTGTAGCATAGATATAGTTTTTGTACCGTGCGGGTTAAATTTTAGAGAGTAATTGATTCTTCCCGGATTTTAATAAATTCTCCTGGTTGTATTAATACAAACGCGGTATAATATAATCCATATCATAACGGGCGTTAATGAAGGTAAGATAGGATAAAAATGATAGAACAACTTACAAGCCTGATGTTTTGGGGAAATAGCTTTTTAGCTTATTTGATATTCGTCTCAATATTGTTTATGGGATTTCTGGTTGTCAAAATATTTGAGCATATCCTTATTAAGCATTTAAAAAAGTGGGCAGAAAAAACAATTACCACTTTTGATGATTTTGTTATAAGAGCAATTAAAAGAATAGGGGTCCCATTAGCTTATTTTGGCGTTTTTTATCTAGGGATAGATACATTAACTTTAAATCCTTTGTTCAAAAAAATTATCAATATTGCTGCTATAGGTATCTTGACTTTAGCAGCTGTGCGTTTTGGCATAGCTTTGATAAGTTATGGGTTTGAATTTTATCTGTCTAAAAGAGAAGAAAATTCAACCTTAAAGCGCAGTCTGGATGGGATCCTGGTAGTAATAAAGGTAGTTATCTGGGGATTAGCGATTGTTTACTTTCTGGACAATCTGGGATTTAAGATAACAGCGGTTATTGCTGGTTTAGGTATCGGAGGCGTAGCAGTAGCTTTAGCCGCGCAGGCCGTTCTGGGAGATCTATTCAGCTATTTTGCCATATTATTTGACCGGCCGTTCGAAATCGGAGATTTTATTATAATCGGAGATCATCTGGGTACCGTTGAGAATATCGGGATAAAAACCACCCGTATACGCAGCCTTAGCGGAGAACAGCTGATTTTTTCTAATACTGACCTTACGAATTCCAGGGTCCGTAACTATAAGAGAATGGAGAAGAGGAGGGTCGTGTTTAAGCTTGGGGTTACTTATCAGACCACATCCAAGCAGGTAAAGGCCATTCCAAAAATAATCGAGAATATTATTAAGAACGTCGGGGATACCATTTTTGACCGTGCGCATTTTTTATCCTATGGTGATTTTGCCCTAATCTTTGAAATTGTATATTATGTTTTAGGAAGCGACTACAACAAATATATGGATATTCAGCAGGAGATTAATTTTGCCATAAAAGAAAAATTTGAAGCAGAACACATTGATTTCGCTTATCCTACCCAGACGCTATATGTAACTAAGGCTCCTGCATAAATCATTCTCAGGCATTCTTTATAACTAATCCTATATTTGTAGATTAACGAAGGGATGTCCATCTTTCCGGAGTGGACAGAACTCAAAGGCTTTTATTCATAAATGGTTATGTAATTTCTAGCCAAAAAAGGCCGGACAAAACGGACAAATTAGCGAGCCTGCCTGCCGGCAGGCAGGGAATTACCTCTCTAAAATCTTAATTTTTATGATAATCCCCCAATTCAGCTTTATAATACAAACCTGTAAATAGTGAGAGGTTTTCCCTCTGCTTAACGATGAGGGACCCAAAATTTTTCAGTATTTTTAATAATAAGAAAATTTTGTCCTACGTGCCCGAAGGGCATGTAGGACCTTAGTCATTTTTGGTAAAAGGCTATTGATCAGATATGGTCAATAGCTTTTTTGTTTACCTGTATACAGAGAGTCTTTCTGTCGCGTTGTATTTCTGGGCGTCCTTAGCGGGGATACCTCTTGAATTTCACAAGAATCGTACCCAAAATGGCAATAAATTACCGATGTCCGGGTCTAGAGAGGCGGACATCCATATCTCTTAACACACCAGGTGGTTAAAGGATTTTCGGTCAGAAATGACCGGACAAAACGGACACAATTTCGCCCATTTTTGTCCGCTTACCGCTTAAAACAACTGTTCACCACTCCAGAAGTCACTGAGGATTTCTATCTCTAAACTCGAAAATTTCTTGATATAATAGGGTATTATGGTTATAATACACCTGTTTCAATAAGAGATATCTTGCCGTAGTGATACGGACAAGGGCTACCAAAAAGTTCTCTCTCATTTTAATAAGAGAGAGGCATTAAACTCTGATTTGGTTTATACTGACGTTTCAAAACCGCGGCGTTTTTTAATCACCTGTTTACAGAGAGTCTTTCTGCTATACCATATTTTTGGGCGCCTACCGAAAGAATACCGCTGTTACGAGTATCAGCGTCAAAAAAACTCGAGCGCCTTTTGTTAGCAGAAGCGCAATGCCTCTATTTTAAGAAAGGAAAAGCATAAATAAAAATATGTATGCTTATCCGAGACGGACAATAATCAACTTTTTACCTTGCAAATAGTTATGTAGTCTCCGGCCGGGTAATCTGTTTAGTTTATAATCGAGTAAGGGGGTGAAAACATCTATGAAAAAATGCTATTTAAAGATTATCGTCAAAAGTTTAATTCTTTTTAGTCTCCTGAACGGTTTTTATATATTAGTAAATACACAGGCTAAAGCCCAAGAGACAATTATCAAAGAATCATCTGTGGGTAAAGAAGACCTATCTAATAAGCAAGTTCAAGAACAGAAAGAAATCGAGGCGGCAAAAGTAAAAGCCAAGGAGGCTAAGGCCGAAGCTGATTCAGCCAAGAAAGAGGCAGACATTCATAAAAAGACAGTAGAAGTTGAGAGGAAGAAAGCGGAAGTAAAACTTAAAGAGGCGCATACGGCGAAGAAAGAAGCCGAAGTTATAAAAGATGTAACAAAAGGCAAAGAAGAAGTTAGCGAACTGCTTAGAATAGCCGATCAAAAGGAAAATGAAGCTCAAGCGGCTCAAGAAAAGGTAAAAATCGCTGAAGAAAAAATGGTGATTCTCCAAGATAGGGTAAAGTTAGCAGAAGAAGAGTTGAAGATAGCTGAGGCAAGGGCAACTGTAGCCGAAATGAAGATTAAAGAAAAGCAAAGCGTACTTTACAGAAAATTATTTCAAAGCGGTTTGGTTTTATTTATTGGATATCTCCTGCTTTTCATTTTTGTAGGCATCATAAACCGCCGCATTAAAGATCTTAAAATGAAACATAATGCAAGAAAAAATGTCACTTATTTTTTTAATTTTTTAATTATATTAGCTATAGTTTTTGTTTGGATTCAGAATATCAATTCCATCACTATATTCCTTAGTGTAGTGGGCGCGGGGATAGCCTTAGCTCTTCAGGAGGTAATTCTTTGTATAGCTGGCTGGTTCCTTATACTTACCCGCAGGCCATTTGAGGTAGGAGATCGTATTGAATTAGGCGGGGTAAAAGGAGACGTGATAGATATTCGTCTTTTTCAGACCTCGATTCTTGAGATAGGCAATTGGGTAGAAGCTGATCAAAGCACGGGCAGAATAGTTAATATTCCTAATAGTGCTGTATTTAAGAAGGAAAACTATAATTACAGCCGCGGGTTTGAATTTATTTGGAATGAGATAAAGATTTTGGTAACTTTCGAGAGTGATTGGAAGCGCGCTGAAGAAATTATGATGCAGCATGGAATAAAAGAAGCTGAGGGCATGGAGGAAGTTGTAAAAAGAAAAATTGAGGATATGACAAAGAAGTATATGATTTATTATGATAAGTTAACTCCTATCGTGTATATTGATATTAAAGATAGCGGGGTGCAGCTTACCCTGCGTTATTTGACAGAAGCCAGAAAGCGTCGCGCCTCTCAGGATGGGCTCTGCCGAGCAATCTTGAATGATTTTGATAAAGAAGAAAGAGTAAATTTTGCCTATCCTACATATAGGATTGTGAAATAGAATTGATATTCGTCAAGTTTCTGGCAGAAACAGTAACAGTAGCATTAGGGAGGCAGTATGAAAAAAACTGATTTGCCGGTCCTCGGAGCGTTAAATATTTTTTTGGGCTTTTTGGTTTTTGTTTTATCGTTAATGTTAGTTGTTTCTAAAATTCAAATAGGGCTTATAATCATAAGCACGACAGTAATCTTTGTGGGGATTATGTTACTTTTTGGCGAGAAAAGATGGAAAGATATCTGATAATATATGTCTAGCTTTCCGAAATAACCTTTCTCTTGGTAGATGGCGACGCTGAAGGATAAATGAGATGAAAAATTCAGGTTCTAAGGTAGTAATTATCGGCGCGGGTAACGTTGGCTCAACTTTTGCCTTTTCTCTTATGAAAAGCGGCTTAGCCCGGGAAATTGTGCTTATCGATAGAGATGAGAAACGGGCTCAGGGCGAATGTATGGACCTTAATCATGGCGCTGCTTTTTTACCTCCTGTCAAAATTTATCCCGCAGGTTATGAAGGATGTAAAGGAGCTGATGTGGTTGTTATTACTGCCGGTTCGAAACAGAAGCCGGGAGAAAGCAGGCTTGATCTTTTGCAGAGAAATGCGGGGATTGTGAAGGAGATAGTTGGTAGCATCGTTCGGCATACCAAAGATGCTATTTTGCTTGTGGTGACTAACCCTGTCGATATTATTTCGTATGTCACCATGAAGGTGTCCGGGTTTCCGAATAAGAAAGTTATCGGATCGGGCACGGTTTTGGACACCTCGCGTTTTAGGTACCTCTTAAGTGAACATTGCCGGGTGGATGCCAGAAACGTCCATGCTTACATAATTGGAGAGCACGGGGACACGGAGTTGCCGGTATGGAGCAATGCCAATATCGCAGGAATTAAATTAAGCAGTTATTGCCCCCTTTGCAGCCGTAAAGGGTGCAGTTATAAGAAAGATCTTCACAAAATTTTTGAAGAAGTAAAAAATTCCGCGTACAGAATCATTGAGTTTAAAGGCGCCACTTATTATGCGATCGCTCTGTCGCTTGTAAAAATTGTGTCGGCTATCTTAAGAGACGAAAATTCGGTGTTGCCGGTATCAGGGTATATGGAAAACTGCTATGGTTTTAATGATCTGTATTTGAGCATCCCGGCTATTGTTAGCCGAAACGGGATAGAGCGACAGTTAGAGATAGAGCTTTCAAAAGAAGAAGCGGCACAATTGAAGGCATCCGCACAAAAACTGAAATCCGAGATTGAGAAACTGAAAATATAGCCTTAATCATATATGGATAGAATTTGTTTTTTGTTCTTGTTGCATGTTCATCTTTCCGATGTAGACATGCCCCAATTGTTTGTTTCAGAAAGAGTTAGCCAATTTTTATCGCTAGCCGCTTCAAAATAACTGCTTGCTACTCCAGAAATAACCGTGAAAATCTATCCCTAAACTCGAAAATTTCTTGATATAACAAGGTATTGCGGCTGATACACCTGTTTAAATTAGAGATACCTTGCCGTAGCGATACGGACAAAGGCTACTAAAAATATCCCTCTCGTTCATAGAATAGAGGCATAAAGCTCTGACAGGTTTTAGCCATCAGAGCTTTTTCTTTCCCTTTACGTGTTAAAGAGTTAAGGTATTATTTTCCGGCAAGGACGCTAGCTTTGAACACTTATCTCGTTTAGCGTGGAAAATTTATTTGACAGAGGCACAAAGAGTGTTTTTATGACGGGTCCTTTCCGGGCGTCATGAGCGGATACGCCTCTTATGTTGGATAGCCGCTTACATTTTTGAATAGGACTAAATATTATCAAAGTAGCAATAATTCTTTCTAAGCGCAAAGATTAAAGATGGCTGTCAAGATATTTACCCTGTATAAATTGATATCTTGATTACAGGTAAAACAAATGCTAAAATAAAATGTATAAAAGGTCTAATGAAGCTGATATAACTACACCTTTGGTATATTAACGGGAGATATAACATGTTTGAAAGCGATAAGATCAGGGGAAAAGGCAATGACCAGGGGGGGCGCGAAAGAATAGCCATTGAGAGAGTATGGCCAGAGATAGAGGGTGGCAAGTTCCCGATAAAACGGATCCCCGGAGAGAATGTTGTAGTAGGGGCTGATATATTTGCTGAGGGGCATGATGATGTTACGGCCGTTCTTCTCTATAGAACCATGAAAGAAGATACATGGCATGAGATTCGGATGGCGCCACTAGGCAATGATCGCTGGGTTGGCTCTTTTAGGATTGAAGAGGAAGTTGATTATTTTTATACTGTACGCGGCTACTTAAATGAGTTTAGCTCATGGCGCAAAGACTTGGAAAAAAAGATCAAGACCTCCCAGAATGCGCTGATAGATTTTAAAATTGGCGCTCAGATTATTGAGAAAATAGCTAAAAGCGCCGTCGGAGAGAATGTTAAGCAATTACGGAACTGGGCACAAAAATTAACGGAATCGAATGATCCCGAGAGCGCTCTTTCAGTTGCGACGGGCAAAGAACTCCTCAATATGATCGAAACAAGTTTGGATGAGAAAGACGGCGCTATGTATGATAAGCAGTTGCTTGTAAGCGTCGAGAGAAAGATTGCAGCTTTTAGCAGCTGGTACGAACTTTTCCCGCGATCCTGGAGCGGCACGCCTGGACAACATGGAACCTTTAAAGACTGCGAACGGCTTTTGCCGGAAATCTCAAGAATGGGATTCGACGTTCTTTACCTGCCCCCGATACATCCGATAGGCGAAACTAACAGAAAAGGCAGGAATAATTCGATGGTCTGCGAACGCGGTGATCCTGGTAGCCCTTGGGCAATAGGAAGCAAAGAGGGCGGGCATAAGGCGGTCCATCCTCAGCTGGGAACAATCAAGGAATTTAAGGATTTTGTAAAGAAAGCCAAGAAATATAATATTGAGGTGGCATTAGATCTCGCTTTCCAGTGTTCCCCGGATCATCCTTATGTGAAAGAACATCCGAGATGGTTCAAGTGGCGTCCCGATGGGACTATTCAATATGCGGAAAACCCGCCCAAAAAGTACGAAGATATAGTCCCGATCAATTTTAATACCGAAGACTGGGGTGATCTTTGGAAGGAATTAAGGAGCATTGTCCTGTTTTGGGCTGAGCAGGGGATCCGTATTTTTAGGATGGATAATCCCCATACGAAACCGTTCAGTTTTTGGGAGTGGCTTATTGACGAAGTTAAACAGGAATATCCTGATACGATATTTTTGTCAGAGGCGTTTACTAGGCCTAAGGTTATGTATCGTCTGGCAAAATGCGGCTTCAGCCAGTCGTATACGTATTTTACCTGGCGGAATACAAAAAAAGAATTTACCGAATATATGACGGAATTAACGCGGGGCGCAGTTGCCGAATATTTTCGGCCTAATTTCTGGCCTAACACGCCGGATATTCTACCGGAGCATCTTCAGTTCGGGGGCCGGCCCGCGTTTATTGCAAGAGCGGTATTAGCGGCAACGCTATCATCGAACTTCGGGATTTACGGACCTGCGTTTGAGTTGTGTGCGGCAGAATCTATCCCTAATAAGGAAGAGTATTTTAACTCGGAAAAGTATGAAATCAAACAGTGGGACTGGAACAGGCAGGGGAATCTCAAGGATATTTTGACGCGGCTCAATAGAATACGCAAGGAAAACCCGAGTTTGCATATCACGCGCAATATTCGGTTCTGCCAGATAGGCAATGAAAATTTGCTCTGTTACTATAAGGCCACAGGAGACTTTTCCAACATCATACTTGTAGTTGTAAACCTTGACCCGTATCATACCCAATCCGGCTGGCTTCAGGTGCCGCTTGACGAGCTTGGTATAGACAAGGAAAAATCATATCTCGCCCATGATTTATTAACCGGCGACAAATACATTTGGCAGGGAGAAACGAGCTATATAGAGCTTAACCCGAATAATTCCCCGGCGCATATTTTAAGAGTTCGTCGGCAGCTGCGCAGAGAGCAGGATTTTGATTATTTTTTGTAGAGGGGGAATATGGCATTAGCAAAGACATATCTCAAAAATACTTCTGATTGGTACAAAGATGCGGTTATTTATCAGCTTCATGTAAAGTCGTTTTACGACAGCAATGGGGACGGAGTAGGCGACTTTAATGGTTTAACGCAAAAATTGGATTATTTAAAAAATTTGGGGGTAACTGCTATATGGCTTCTTCCTTTTTATCCCTCTCCGCTTAAGGATGACGGATATGATATATCAGACTATCTTTCCGTGCATCCTCAGTACGGGACACTGAAGGACTTCAGGGAATTTCTTAAAGAGGCGCATGAAAGAGATTTGAAAGTTATCATCGAATTGGTTATTAACCATACCTCCGATCAGCATCCGTGGTTTCAGAGGGCGCGGAAGGCAAAGCCGAATTCAAATTACAGAAATTATTATGTATGGAACAGCTCTTCCGATAAATATAAGGAAGCGCGAATTATATTTAAAGACTTTGAATTGTCAAACTGGGTATGGGATGAAGAGGCTAAGGCTTACTACTGGCATCGTTTCTATTCTCATCAGCCGGACCTCAATTATGACAATCCGAGCGTACAAAAAGAGATATTTCGGATAGCCGATTTTTGGTTTTCGCTTGGTGTTGATGGAATGCGGCTTGATGCTGTGCCGTATTTGTTTGAACGCGAGGGGACAAACTGCGAGAACCTTCCCGAGACCTACGAATTTCTTAAGAAGCTGAGGAAATACGTAGATAACAAATTTACTAATCGGATGCTGTTGGCTGAGGCAAACCAATGGCCGGAAGATGCCGCTTCATACTTTGGCAACAGCGATGAATGTCATATGGCTTTTCATTTTCCCCTCATGCCCCGCATGTATATGGCGATCCAGATGGAAGAGCGCTTTCCCATTATTGATATTTTGGAACAGACGCCGGAGATTCCGGAATCTTGCCAGTGGGCGATCTTTTTGCGTAACCATGATGAGCTTACGCTTGAAATGGTTACGGATGAAGAGAGGGATTACATGTATAGAGCTTATGCCAGAGATGTGAATTCCAAAATTAACCTTGGTATCCGCAGAAGGTTAGTTCCGCTTCTTGGCAATAACCGCCGCAAAATCGAATTAATGAACATTATGCTTTTTTCAATGCCGGGCACACCAATTGTTTACTATGGCGATGAAATTGGTATGGGGGATAATAGGTTTCTGGGCGATCGAAACGGCGTCAGGACGCCTATGCAATGGAGCCCCGACCGCAATGCCGGCTTTTCGAAGGCGAATCCTCAACAACTGTATTTGCCGGTTATTATAGATTCGGAGTATCATTATGAAACCGTAAATGTCGAGACACAGGACGGAAACTTGTCTTCCTCCTTGTGGTGGATGAAACGCGTTATTGCAATGCGAAAGAATTTTCCGGCTTTTGGCCGGGGCAGTATTCAATTTTTGCTGCCTGAGAACCATAAAGTTTTAAGTTTCCTTCGTCGATTTAATGACGAAATAATACTGGTAGTGATAAATTTATCGCGTTTCTCGCAGGCCGTAGAATTAGACCTTAAGGAGTTTAGCGGGTATGTGCCCCAAGAGGTATTCAGCCAGAACAATTTTCCCGAAATAAAAGACACCCCGTATTTTATCACCTTAGGGCCTCATAATCATTATTGGTTCCTGTTTATAAAGACGCAGGGTGCGCAAGAGAAGATGCTTACCAAGGCCCCCCAGTTGGAGCTTGAGGGATCTTGGTCGCAGATTCTCGACCCTAAATTTATAAAAATCCTGGAAAAATCCATACTCCCGCTATACCTCCTCCAATGCAGATGGTTTGGCGGCAAATCCCGGCATATTTATTCCGTCAATGTAAAAGAAGTAATTTGCGGCGACAAACAGGAGGATTTTTTTACTATAGCGGTTCTAAATGTCCAATATACATCAGGGAATCCCGAAAGCTATCTTCTTCCGCTCTCATATACGGAGGATTCAGCGATGTTGCGGGATTATCCGAAGAGCATTTTATGCAAAATTAGCGTTAACGGCAAAGAAGGCTTTCTTTACGACGCCGCTTATGATACCAATTTTCATCGTTTCCTTCTTACCCTCATAGCAAATAAAAAGAAAATAAAGACTGATAAAGGTCAATTAGTTGGGGTGCCCAGTCAAAAGTTCAAGGCGTTGCTTCAAAACAAGGGGCTCGACCTTTCTTCTCATGTTCTCCAGGCCGAACAGAGCAATACCTCGATTATTTATGAGGATGTATATTTTTTAAAGTTTTTCAGGAAATCAGGTGAGGGGATAAATCCAGAGAGAGAAATGATTAGATATCTGACCGAGCAGAAAAGGTTCGATAATGTTCCGGTTTTTGCCGGATTTATTGAATACCGTTCTTTAAAATACGAGACTATCGACATATGCCTCTTGCAGGCCTATGTTTCAAACCAGGGAGACGCCTGGACATATACGCTTGAACATGTGAAATCTTTTTTTGAATTAGTTTTATCCAAAGATAGGGAGCTTGCAACGACAACGAAGCCGCAGGAACCAGTCAAGGCCAGTATAGCGAGCGCAAGCGATCTAATAGACAAGTTTTATCTTGATTGGGTTAAACTTTTGGGCAAGCGAACCGGAGAGATGCATCTGAGCCTTGCCTGCGACAATGAAAATCCGGATTTTAAGCCGGAATCCTTCTCGATGCTTTATCAAAGGTCTTTATATCAAGCGATGGGCAGCCAGGCAAGATTTGTTATAAGATTATTGAGAGAGAATCTTGCTAAACTGCCAGCCGGGACTCAAGGCGAGGCTGCGTCGATCATTGAAAGGGAAAAAGAAATATTTGCGCAATTCGCATTGATCCTTAAAACAAAATTTAACGCAAAGAAAATCCGGATTCACGGCGATTATCATCTGGGGCAAGTGCTTTTTACCGGTAAAGATTTTGTGGTGATGGATTTTGAGGGAGAGCCGGCGCGCCCGGCGAGCGAAAGAAGGCTTAAGCGATCCGCCTTGAGAGATGTCGCCGGGATGGTGCGTTCTTTTCATTATGCCGCTTACGCAGCGTTGTTTCTCAATCAATCTGTACGCAACACGGATATTTTAAGTCTGGACTCGGCGGCAGATTTATGGTCATCGAAGGTTGCGGATGTCTTCGCAAGATCCTATTTTGAAACAGTCGGGAAAGCCGATTTCTTACCAAAGGATCAAAAGGCCCTTGATGTGCTGCTACAGGCGTATTTGTTGAATAAGGCTATATATGAACTTGGCTATGAGCTTAATAATCGTCCAGATTGGGTTATCATCCCACTCAGAGGTATCAAGCGCGCCTTAGAAGATTCTATGCGCGACACAGGTAAACAGCAGCAATAGGTTATCGAAAGATAGTTATTTTGGCCGGGAGTGACGGGGGAGCATAGTGGCTACAGAAAATGTAAAACACGGTATCAGTTTTTTCAGTGACGAGGATATCTATCTTTTCCGCGAGGGAAACCACTTCCGTCTATACGAAAAGATGGGGTCGCATATTATTAGCGACACAGATCGTTCCGGAACCTATTTTGCGACCTGGGCGCCAAATGCAAAGGAAGTCAGCGTAATAGGAGATTTTAACGGGTGGGATATCCGCGCTCATCCCTTGGCTCCACGATGGGATGAGTCAGGGGTCTGGGAAGGATTTGTGCCTGGCGTAGGAAAAGGGAGCCTTTATAAGTATCACATTCTTTCAAATATCAATAATTTCCAAACGGAAAAACGCGACCCATTCGCTTTTTTTTCTGAGATACCTCCTAAGACCGCATCAGTAGTTTGGGATCTTGATTATACCTGGAATGATGGACAGTGGATGCGGGATCGGCATAAAAACAATTCCCTGGAATCTCCTATCTCGGTTTATGAGATTCATCTAGGCTCTTGGCGTAGGATGCGGGAGGAGAATAACCGCTTTTTTACTTATTCGGAGCTGGCAGAGGCGCTGATCCCCTATTTGAAAGACATGAACTATACCCATGTGGAGCTTCTACCGGTTATGGAACACCCTTTTTACGGCTCGTGGGGATACCAGACGCTCGGTTATTTTGCCCCGACAAGCCGTTATGGGACTCCGCAGGATTTCTTGTTCTTTATGGATCGTCTTCACGAAAATGGCATAGGCGTTATTCTGGATTGGGTGCCCTCGCATTTTCCTTGCGATGGACATGGGTTAGCCTATTTTGACGGCTCACATTTATATGAACACGCAGATCCGCGGAAAGGTTTTCATCCGGACTGGAAAAGTTACATATTTAATTATGGGAGGAATGAAACAAGGAGTTTTCTAATAAGCAGCGCTTTATTTTGGATGGATAAGTATCATGCTGACGGGCTTCGTGTCGATGGGGTGGCCTCCATGTTATATCTCGACTATTCCAGGCAGGAAGGAGAGTGGATTCCGAATGAATATGGGGGCAGGGAGAATATTGAAGCTGTTAATTTTATAAAACGTCTCAATCTGGAAGTTTATAAGAATTACCCGGACACTCAAATGATAGCCGAGGAATCTACGGCTTGGCCAATGGTCTCAAAGCCGATTTATACAGGAGGGCTTGGATTCGGCATGAAATGGAACATGGGTTGGATGCACGATGTGCTTGACTACTTTGCGAAGGACCCAGTTTATCGAAAATATCACCATAACCAGCTGACGTTTAGCCTCTTGTATGCCTTTACCGAAAACTTTATACTCAGCCTGTCTCACGATGAGGTTGTTCACGGAAAGGGATCGCTGTTGGGCAAAATGCCGGGAGACGATTGGCAGAAATTTGCCAATCTGCGGCTTCTCTACGGGTATATGTATGGCCATCCCGGTAAAAAACTTCTTTTTATGGGGCAAGAATTTGCTCAGCGTTCAGAATGGAATCATGATGAAAGCCTTGAATGGCAGCTTCTTGGATATCCTGATCACGAACGCCTGCAGCGATGGCTCAAAGAACTAAACTACTTATATAAAACAGAGCCTGCGTTGTACGAGAATGATTTTAACGCGAATGGGTTTGAGTGGATGGATTGCATTGACTGGGAGCGCGGCATCATTAGTTTTATGCGTAAAAGTAAAACCGCGGCTTCTCCCGTTTTGGTCGTTTGCAATTTTACACCGGTGCCCAGAACGAATTATAAGATAGGCATTCCTATGGGAGGATACTGGCGGGAAGCCTTGAATAGCGATGCTAAGGAATATGGCGGCAGCGGATACGGTAATCTCGGCGGGATAGAAGCCGCGCCACTGCCTTCTCACGGAAAATATTATTCTCTCTCGTTGACCGTTCCGCCCCTGGCCACTTTATTTTTTAAGCATGACAGGCCGCGTTAAATACTATAACAGATAAAGGCAATGAAAAATTCCATGAAGAAAATGAGGGTGTGGCCAGGTCGTCCTAGTCCTATGGGGGCTTCTTGGGATGGCCAGGGCGTGAATTTTGCGATCTTCTCTGAAAATGCGACAAAAGTAGAGTTGTGTCTTTTTGAATCACCCGAGAGCAAGAGCGAATTTTGCCGGATCCCTATACTTGAAAATACCGATAGGGTTTGGCATTGTTATCTTCCGGATGTCAGGCCGGGGCAGCTTTATGGCTATCGCGTCCAAGGGCCGTATGATCCGGAATCCGGCCATCGTTTTAATCCTTATAAAGTCATCCTGGACCCATATGCTAAGGCGATAGGCCGGCAAGTGGTTTGGAGCAATGAAATGTTCGGTTATCGAATCGGTGATCCGAAAGAAGACATTTCCTTTGATGAGCGGGATAATGCCGAGTTCGCGCCGCTTGCCGCCGTTATTGATTCCGGTTTTGATTGGAAGTCAGACCGCCCGCCTAAAATCCCATGGCACAAGACTTTGATCTACGAGCTTCACGTAAAAGGATTTACGAAGAAACATCCGCAGGTGCCGGAAGCCTTGAGTGGTTCTTACGCGGGTTTGGCGAGCGATGCGGTAATCATGTATTTGAAGGATTTAGGAATCACCACTGTAGAACTTATGCCAATTCACCACCATATTGATGATAGGCATCTGACAGAGAAAGGTTTAAGTAATTATTGGGGTTACAATACATTATCTTTTTTTGCCCCCGATGTGCGTTACGCATCTTCGCCGGTTCCACAGGAGGGCATCAATGAATTCAAGAAAATGGTTTACGGCCTTCATAAGGCGGGGATAGAAGTGATTTTGGATGTAGTGTATAATCATACGGGAGAGGGCAATCAAATGGGCCCGACTCTGTCATTTCGCGGAGCTGACAATGTTTCCTATTACCGTCTTTCGAATGAAAACAAGCGATATTACGAAGATTTTACCGGATGCGGGAACACCCTTAATATGCAATCTCCTCGCGTCCTTCAATTAATTATGGACAGCTTGCGTTACTGGGTGCTCGATATGCATGTGGATGGATTCCGGTTTGATCTGGCAAGCGCGTTGGCCAGGGAATTATATGCTGTGGATAAATTGAGCGCTTTTTTTGACGCAATATGCCAGGATCCCGTTCTTTCGCAGGTTAAATTGATCGCGGAGCCGTGGGATCTTGGCCTGGGGGGATATCAGGTTGGAAATTTCCCCGTTGGCTGGACCGAGTGGAATGGAAAATACCGCGATGTGATGCGCAGGTTCTGGAAGGGTGATGGAGGCACTACCGGCGAATTCGCCACTCGTTTGAGCGGAAGTAGCGATCTCTATGAGCAGAGCGGCCGTCGTCCGTACGCGAGCATTAATTTTATCACCTGCCACGACGGCTTTACACTGGAAGACTTGGTTAGTTATAACCAGAAACATAATGAAGCTAATAAGGAAGATAGCGCCGATGGCTCTGATCACAATTATAGTTGGAACTGCGGCGTTGAAGGTCCGACCAACGATCCTTCAATTTTGGCTCTGCGCGAGCGCCAAAAGCGCAATTTACTGGCGGCGCTTCTTTTGTCTCAAGGGGTTCCTATGATCCGAGCCGGGGACGAGATCGGTTGCACGCAGAGAGGAAATAACAATGCCTATTGTCAAGACAATGAAATAAGCTGGGTTAGTTGGAGCATAACAGAGAGCAAGAAGCAGTTATTCCGCTTTACCCAAAAGCTGGTACGTTTGCGGCGGGAGCAGCCGGTCTTTCGCAGAAGAAAATTTTTTCAGGGGCGGCTTATCCGAGGTTCAGGAGTCAAGGATATTACCTGGTTTGATGTTAAGGGACGGGAAATGACGGATGAGGCATGGGATGCATCTTCGGCGATGTCTCTGGGAGTACTTTTGGCCGGTGACGCTATACAAGAGGTGGATGAGCGCGGCGAACGAATTGTAGGGGATACCCTGCTGCTACTGATGAACGCTTCCAGCGAAGACGCTTTTTTCATTCTGCCGGCCTGCCGCATTGGCCTCAGATGGGAACTTGTTTTGGATACTTTCGATTTAAATGCGGATGCCATGGCCATAGCCGAAACCCGGGAGTATAAATTAAAAAACCGTTCTTTAGCCGTTTTTATTCTTGTCAAGAAACCTATAAAAAATGGAGCGAAATGACTGAAAATATCCCAAACAGGGAGTTGAATGTTGAGCCCGTCAAAACGGTATTCAGCGAAGAAAAACTTAGGGCCCTGGTCCTCAAAAAGATTAGAGCTATTTTTATTCCTTCCTCCGTTTATCGCATCCAGCTTAACCGCGACTTTACTTTTAAACACGCTAAGGCGATCATCCCTTATTTAAAAGAGTTGGGGATTGAGGCGGTTTATTGCTCCCCGTATTTTCAGGCATCACCCGGAAGTATGCATGGGTATAATATAACGGACCCAAATTGCATCAATTCAGAGATAGGACCTACTGAAGATTATTTGCAGTTCTGCGAGGCTCTTTCGCAAAACGGTTTGGGACAAATAGTGGATGTGGTTCCTAATCATATGGGGGTTACCGGCAATAACAACCGTTGGTGGCAAGATGTCCTGGAGAACGGCCCTAGTTCAGTCTATGCGCGGTATTTTGATATTGACTGGAAACCTGTAAAGCAAGAGCTTTGGGGGAAGGTTCTGCTGCCGGTATTGGGAGATTTCTATGGCAGAGTCCTGGAAAATCAGGAAATACAGCTTGTTTTTCAAAGAGGTGAGTTTACCGTTAGTTATCACAGCCATTGTTTTCCTCTCGACCCTAAGACTTATCCGGTTATTTTGGAAAATGACATCGTTGAGCTAGAAAAAAAGATGGGGCAGGAAAATCAGGATTATCTGGAATATTTAAGCATTATAACGGCTTTCAAAAATTTTCCGTCCACTTCCGAATATGCGCCCGAAAAGATTATGGAAAGACACCGGGAAAAGGAGATTGCGAAACAACGTTTAGACGCACTGGTTCAGCGTTCAGAAGAGATTAAAGGCTTTATAGAGCGCCGGGTTCATTTTTTTAACGGGGAT
>JAHKAP010000069.1 GCA_018825985.1 Candidatus Omnitrophota bacterium | reverse complement strand
CGTATGCTGCATCCCGATGCAATGCGCCGGCTGATTTCTTCTCGCTCCATAGGCGTGATTCTTTGATATCTAATCATTGGCAACTCCTTTCTTCTGCTATTATAGCAGATTAAGGTGTTGCATTAGTAGCTTGAACCGAATGTGCTATATGTAACTAGTATATACTGCAATTGGTTATATAAAAGGGACCTGGTCCTGTTTTTGGTCCGGTTTTATGTTGTTTAATACATCGATAACAACATCGGGAGAAAAACCCCGGCGGATCAGAAATCCGTAAACCCTCACCCTGGCTTTTTGCGGTTCAACCGACTTTAATTTCGTGAATCTGCTTTTTGCCAATTCCAGAGCAATCATGTCTTGCGGATATTCTTTTTTTACCCGCTCTATCTGCTCGTCAATAATGCCTTCTTGTATGCCTTTAATTTTTAACTCGGTTTTAAGCCTACGAGCTCCTATGGGCTTTTTTACCCGACTATCTACCCAGGCTTTGGCAAAAACAAGATCATTAATAAAATTTTTGCTTTTTAAAAAAACTACTACTTTTTGAATGTCTCCTTCAGGAAAACATTTTTTCTTCAAGCGCTGATAAATCTCTTTTTCGCTGCGCAGGCGGAATTTAAGCAGGAAAAAAGCGTATCTTTTTGCCTTTTCCAGAGGACTGAGATTTTTATTTTCCACTATCTTCTTTAACCAGAAAATAACCCCTATCGGTCCTAATCAAAACATTCCCTTTTGCCGCCTTAGTTATCCGGGTGTAATCCAAAAGATTCTGGACCTGTTGGCGGTTTATCTCCAGAATGACGTCTCCGGGAATAATACCCGCGTTATCCGCCGGGCTATTCGGCTCAACCTCAGTTACTAACGCTCCGGTTTTTTCCTCAACTCGGAAACGGCGAGCCGCACCACCAGTTGTTTCTTCAGCCTTGATACCCCGCCAGGTATCTGTATCGGATTGGCCAGCCTCTTCTTCGGTTTTTTCCAAGTCTTGAGGCCGCTCTCCTACTTCCACGCTTAGAATCGTCTCTTTCTTCTCTCTGATTAGAGTAACTTTGATCTTCTTGCCTACTTCAGCTTTTCCGACATTGTTTAATAATTCTTTTACGTTACCAATCGGCTTATCGTCAAACTGCCTGATAATATCGCTTACTTTAATCCCGGCTCTTTCCGCGGGACTCCCCTTTAAAACTTTAGCAACTAATACTCCGTTCTTATCGCTCAGGTTGAAATATTCAGCCAGATCCCCGGTCAAATCCTGAACTGTCACGCCTAACCATCCATAAGAGATCTTTTTGCCTTCTATAAGCCTAGAGACTATTCTCTTAGCGTTATTCGAAGGAATGGCAAAACCCACACCCTGGTATCCGCCGGTAGTAGAAAATATCGCCACATTAATTCCAACAATCTCACCCTTTAAATTTACCAACGGACCGCCGGAATTACCCGGATTTATCGCCGCGTCAGTCTGGATAAGGTCATTAAAATCCTTGTCCCGGGGAAGAGCCCGGCCTAAACTCCTATGTAAGGCGCTGATCACACCCGTTGTCACTGTAGGTTCAGGGTTCTGCATCGCGAATCCAAAAGGATTTCCTATCGCCACTACCCATTGCCCGATCTTTAAACTATCCGAATCCCCTAATACCGCTGTCGGTAAATCTTTAGGGGCCGCAATCTTAATCACTGCCAGGTCCGAGCGGGCATCTTTTCCTCTCACCTGTGCCTTAAACTCCCGACCGTCGGACAAAGTTACGGTTATTTTATCGGCATTATCAACTACATGCTCATTGGTTAAAATATAACCGTTATGATCAATAATAACGCCAGAACCTAAAGCTGTCTGTCTGAATTCCCTCTCCGGCATATCGCCGAAAAAATCATCGAAGAAACGACGAAAGAGTTCATCATTTCCAGAAGGCATATCGTCCTGTCCGCTAAAAGGAGAATAACGGTAATATTTTCTTTGTCCGCCGCCTACTTTAGCTACTTGTTCGGTGCTAATAGAAACAACTGCCTTCCCTGCGGTATTAGCCACATTAATAACCGCATCCTCCATATTAAAACCTTCTGATGAAACTGGCGTCGGCTCTTTTTTAATCTCCTCACTGATAGCTGCGCAGGGAAGATTAAACTTCCCTGCTACTACCAGACCAATAATCAAACCGGACAGCGCAAAAAAAACAATGAAAAAAAGTGTTCTTCCTTTCATTCCTACTCGCCCTCCTTCTAAACCATTACAATCTTCTTCCTGACTTCCTTTTCTATGCTATCCTGTAGTTTAGGATTATCTTTTAATGATTTTATCGCGGCATCTCTGCCTTGTCCAATCTTCTCTTCTGCGAAAGAAAACCAAGTCCCGGATTTAGTTAATACTTCCAGGTTTGCCGCAGCATCGATCACGCTTCCCGCTCTGGCAATACCCTCATCATGGAGTATTTCGAATTCACCCTCTTTAAAAGGAGGGGCAACCTTATTCTTAACTACCCTGGCCCTGATCCGGCTCCCGATAACGCTATCTCCTGATTTTATAGCGGCTATTCTGCGCAGATCCAATCTTACCGAAGAATAAAACTTTAATGCCCTTCCTCCGGGAGTAGTTTCAGGATTGCCGAACATCACCCCGATCTTCTCGCGAATCTGATTAATAAAAATAACACAGGTGCGGGACTTACTGATCGCTGCGGTTAATTTACGCAAGGCCTGGGACATCAACCTGGCTTGTAAACCCATGTGTGAATCCCCCATCTCGCCTTCTATTTCAGCCCGGGGAGTAAGCGCGGCTACTGAATCTACTACTACTAAATCTACGGCATTGGAGCGGACCAGGGTTTCGGTAATCTCTAATGCTTGCTCTCCGGTATCCGGCTGAGACATTAAAAGCTCTTCCAGATTAACCCCCAATTTCTGGGCATAATAAGAATCAAAAGCGTGCTCAGCGTCGATAAAAGCCGCCACTCCGCCTTTTCTCTGGATCTCCCTGATCACGCTCAAGGTAAGTGAAGTCTTACCCGAAGCTTCAGGACCGAATATTTCAATTACCCGTCCCTTGGGTAAACCTCCTATGCCTAATGCGCAATCCAAGGTGAGTATCCCGGTTGGAATGGCTTCGACATCCACCCTGGCCTTACCGCCTAATTTCATAATTGAACCTTTACCAAACTGTTTCTCGATCTGAGAAAGGGCTAATTCCAGGGCTTTTTGCCGGTCAGATATATCGCGGCCTCCTGATTGAACTGATTCAGCTTTAGCTTGCGCTTTCTTATCCATAATTTCCTCCGTTTTAATTAATTAAATTAGACAATAATTATAACCCACCAATACCTAAGTGTCAACACTTTCATATCCCAAATATGCTTAAGTGCCGACAAATTCAGCCTCTAATTTACCTCCTTTCTATTCTATTTAAATAGACGGCAAAAAAGAGGATTTCTAACAGTATTATTTGGTTTATTTTATCCAGGCCTCTGTGGATGGCGGGTTTTTAGTATTCTTTTATCACTCTTTCTTTTTCATTCCTATATCTGTCATAATCTTTATTCATGGATTTTAACCATTTAAACAGCTCTTGTTCTAATTCATAACTCTTTTTTCTTTCAACATCAACCAGGTTCTTTTGCTCCGTGGGATCGTTATTCAAATTATACAGTTCTTTTTGATCATTCTCTAGGCTATAGATCAATTTCCAGCCTCCAGGCGTCCTAATCGATCTTTTATGGGTGAATAAACGGTAATCGGTCTCTGAAAACGCGTTAAGCGCTAAGGTCATTCCTATCATGACCGGTATAAGGCTTACCCCCCGCATCTGACCTTTGACCTTTTCGCTAGTTTTTATTTTTAGAAGGTCGAGAATAGTAGGCATCAAGTCAATGCCCCGCACCTGGTCTTTGATCACTTTCCCTCCCCTTTTCCCGGGAATATATATAACCAACGGTACATGGATCAATTCTTCGTACAGCGAAAATCCATGATCGAATCTTTTATGTTCATAGAATTCCGTTCCATGATCGGCAGTCAGAATAATTATCGTTCTTTTAAGAAGGCCTAAATTATTTAGTTCTTTAATAAAATTACCGAACCTGGCATCGGCATCATTGATCTTCTCGTCATACAGAGCCCGCCAAAAACGCGCGTCTTCATCGGTTAATTGTATTGAGCCATTTTCCAGTCCCTCCTCCCTTAATCTTCCCTGCTCTTCCTTTCCTCCCCGGAGCTGCCCCTTATATTCAAAATCGAGGAACTTTCTAGTATAACCTGCGGCAGGATCATACTGTCCGTGAGAATCGTAACCATGCAGGAATATGAACAATTTTTTGCCTTTATTTTCTTTTATCCATTTAACAGCCGCAGGAATGCTATGATCAAGCCCGGCGAATTTTGCGTCATCAATATAAATATCAAAACCTTTGCCGAATCCGAATTTCGCGCTTACTCCGGCGTCGCCAGTAAAACCGCCCGTAGCATAACCTTCTTTTTTTAATACCTCGGCTAAAGTAACTACTTCAGGAGATAACTTAACCAAGTCGCTTAAAACTTTTTCGTTTTCCGTATATGTGGAATATTTATTCAATATTTTATGTTCCGAAGGATATAACGAAGTAAACCAGCTCATACTGGAAGGCACTGTCCAGCTCGCCTGGGCTATTGCCTGTTTAAAAAGAAATCCTTGATCAGCAAACTTATCGATATTCGGAGTAGTCTTACGGAAATACCCCAGGCAGCTGGTATGAGATGCCTGTAAAGCGTCGAAAGAAACAAATAAAACATTATAACCGGAAAAGTTAAAGTCACCTTCTTTCGTATTGCATCCGGATAAAAATATACCTAAAACTCCGATAGTAACCAATACTAAAACACGATAAGCCATAAATCCACCAAACATACATCCTCCACATATTACCAATAACCTGTTTTTTTAATCCTCTCCCTGGATTCCGAGTCTATTTCTGGAATGAATTCGCTGTTTCCTTTATTATATACGGGCAGGCTGAAAATCTTAGTTTTTAATTCTGATTTAAGAATCTTAGCCATGCCAAGCTCAATATTTATAAGATTATCTTTTTCTAAAGGATCTTTTAAAATATCATAAAGCTCATCCCCGTCTGCAATACTTTCGGCATTAATGTTCTTCCGGATTAGTTTCCATCGTTTTGAACGGATAGCAAAAGATCCAATCAAGGACTTAGCGAACACATAATCATTGACCAAAGCACCCGGCTTACCATCAATCAAACCTGTGAGACATATTCCTTGAACATTATGAGGTGATAGAATGCCTAAAAGATCTAAAATAGTAGGCATTATATCAATGTTCTGGGCCAGGCTATTGATTTTTACAGCTTTATTCAAATGTGGCAAATAAAATATCAGCGGAACTCTAATTATTTCATCGTATAAGAATTGACCGTGTCCGAAGATCAACCCGTGCTCGCGGTACGCGTTTCCGTGGTCAGCAGTAATGATAATAATTGTTTTATCATTAATATTCGCTTCCTTTAATGCGGCTATTAATCCACCAATCAAATTCTTGTCTAATTGATAAATTACATTATCCAATAAGGATATAATAGATAAAAAATCTTCGTTATTCATAGAAGCATAGAATGACCATATCGAATCGACCCGAAGAATATATGCTAAGGAGTTTTTTTTAGGCCTTGAATCCTGTAATGCGATAATTTTATTTAAATTATCCCGAGAATATGGTTGCATAAAATATTCAACGTGTTTTTTACTCCAGCCTATTCCAAATATTTTATCAAATTCATCCGTGTTATTTTCACAGGCATAACGCATATATTCCCATTTTTTTATAAAAAACTTTTTTAAATCTTCAAGCAAAGCATTGAATTTCTTAGAATCAGTTTCTGGTTTATAATCGAATAGATGAAGCTCATGTGCTGAATAAGAATGAATAGTCATAAGAAATTGTTCTTTATTATGCCCTTTAATAAAACTGAATAAGTCGGTATAATCTGGTTTTAAATTATATTTTTCATCAAAACCAGAAAGTAAACCGACCGCTGAACCGCTGTAAGGGTCGTTCAAAGAACCAAACCAGGCCGTCTTATACCCATATATATTTAATATTTCAGCTAAAGTATATACATTAGGAGGAAATTTATCTTTAAATATATGCTCCATTCCGTGCGAAGTAGGATAAAGCGAAGAAAAAATAGAAGCCACCCCTGGCAGGGTATTATGAGATTGGCTAAAGGCATTAGTAAAGATTATGCCTTCTTTGGCTAATTGGTCTATATTTGGCGAGGTCTCTTTGGCGTATCCATAACAACTTAAATGATCGGG
>JAHKAP010000068.1 GCA_018825985.1 Candidatus Omnitrophota bacterium | reverse complement strand
TCATCCCTGGAGGAGCTTACGGATTCCGGGACCGCTTCCAGAAAGAAAGCAGGAAGAAGCTTTTGCCGGCGCTCTTTAAAAACCCAAAAACCGGACATTTTCATTTTGCTAAGAACCGGACATTTTAATCTTGCTAATACATTAGAGAAAATATCCATTGACAAACTTGGGAAAAATGCTATACTTTAGCAAGTAAAAGTTTAGAAGTCTTAGCCGTAGGGACAGGATGACTGATCTTACGGTTTTTTTTATTTGTCATTGTTTGCCCAGTTAGGAATCTTGAGGATTCACAGCAGGTAAAGATGATCAGATTTCTAACGGTTTACTAAATATTAAAGAAAAGGAGGTAAAGCAATGGCAAAAGGAACAGTAAAGTGGTTCAACGATGCAAAGGGTTATGGATTTGTAACTCCCGAGAACGGAAAGGATGTATTCGTACATCATTCTTCGATCAAAGGCGAAGGTTTCAAATCATTAGCTGAAGGCCAGCAGGTTGAGTTCGACATCGAACAAGGCCCTAAAGGCGAACAGGCTACTAATGTAGTCAAATTATAATCTTGAGCTAAACATAAGGCCCGGTGTCTTTTTTTAAGATACCGGGCCTTTTTATTGAGGGACGTTTGACTTCCTAATCCTCTGTGATAGAATGAATTTTATGAAATTATCCTTATATTTGTCTTAAAGCGCGGGATTAGCCATTTTTTCCTGGCGTAGATGGAAGAAATTAAAACAGGAGGTGTCAATGTTTAGGGAAAAGATCAAGGTTTTAGATTGTACTATCAGAGACGGCGGGTTAATGAATAACCATGATTTTGAACCGCGTTTTGTGCGGGAGGTTTATAAGGCGCTTTCCGAGGCAGGCATAGATTATATGGAGATCGGTTATAAGAATTCCAAGCGGCTTTTTAACCCAAAAGAGTACGGGAAATGGAAATTCTGCGATGACCAGGATATAAAAGAGGCAATTAAAGGGATTAAATCCCAGACCAAGATCTCGGTTATGGTGGATGTGGACAGGGTAGATATAGATGATGTTTTAGCCAAGAAAGACAGCCCGGTGGACATGATCAGAGTTGCTACTTATGTTAAAGATGTGGATAAAGCAATATTCCTGGCGAATCATTTCAGCGATAAAGGTTATGAGACTACAATAAATATCATGGCAATATCGCGGGCCCTGGATAATGAGTTGACAGAGTGCCTTCAGCAGCTGGAACATGAGTGCAAGGCCCAGATCGTGTATATTGTAGACAGCTTTGGTTCGCTCTATCAGGAGACAACGGAGTTCCTGATCAAGAAAGCAAAAAATATTTTGAAAACCAAGGAAGTCGGGATGCACGCGCATAACAACCAGCAGCTTGCTTTTTCCAATACTATTGAGGCGATTATCCATGACGCTAATTACGTGGATGGGTCTATTTTCGGTTTAGGCAGGGCAGCGGGTAATTGTCCCACGGAGCTGATACTGGGATTCCTGAAGAATCCCAAATATGATATTCGGCCGATCCTGGATGTGATCTCCAAAGAGTTTATTCCTTTGCAGAAAAAGATAGAATGGGGATATTTTATTCCTTATGCGATAACCGGGATCCTGGATGAACATCCGCGCACAGCGATTGCTTTGCGTGAGAGCGACAAGAAGGAAAATTACCGCGAGTATTACGAGAGCCTGGTCGGTCAGATCGGAGAATAATATGGATGTAGCGGCCTTTAAGAAAAAACCGGTACTCGGGATCTTGCGGGGGGTAGAAATCGGCATTATTGAGCCATTGGTTGAGGCGGTAATTTCCGCCGGACTTGAGGCTCTGGAGATAACCATGAACAGCCCGGGGGCCCCAGAATTAATCAGGAAGGCCAGGCAGGTTTGCGGGGATCGTTTGACACTGGGCGCAGGAACAGTGCTTACGTTACAAGATTTAAAATCCGCCTTACAAAGCGGTGCCAGTTTCATTGTGACTCCGGTGCTGGTCAGGGATGTTGTGGAATATTGCGTAAAGAATAAGATCCCTGTATTTCCCGGAGCGCTCTCTCCTCAGGAGGTCTATCAGGCTAATGAAGCAGGCGCTACAATGGTTAAAGTCTTCCCGGCGAAATTTTTCGGGCCGGAGTATTTCCGGGAGCTCAAAGGCCCTTTTAATAATATAGAGTTTCTGGCTTGCGGCGGAGTAACACCTGATAATCTAAAGGATTATTTTGCCTGCGGCGTGAGCGCGGTATCTTTCGGCGCGAGTGTTTTCAGGAAAGATTGGCTGGCTGTTAAAGATCTTAAATCAATCGCTCAGGCAGTTAAAAGATTTATGGACGCCTGGGGAATTATAGGGTTATGATACTTATTTATTGGTATTTCCTAATTAAGTATTGTTTCCCCTGAGAATAGAATTAAAATAATAATGGCGGCATTCATCGCTTCGTTTATTATTGTGCTTTTGGCTGAGATGGGGGATAAGACCCAACTTCTGGCAATGGCTTTTGCCGCCCGCTACAGCGCTCAAAAAGTGCTGATCGCGGTTTCCCTGGCTACGCTTTTAAATCACTCTTTGGCCGTAGTTGCAGGACGGTTTCTGACCATTGTTATCCCTATAGAGTTGATTTCTTTCATCGCCGCCTTATCATTTATAGCCTTTGGTTTATGGACTATCCGGGGAGACAGGCTTAAAGGAGAAGATCAGAGAAAAATCCGGTTCGGCCCGATACTGACTGTTGGCATCGCGTTCTTTCTGGTTGAAATGGGCGATAAGACCCAGCTTGCCACTATAAGTTTAGCTGTTCAATACCGGAATATGTTCAGTGTGCTAATGGGCACTACCCTGGCAATGGTGATAGCTGATGCTATTGGTATAATAGCCGGAGTAGTGATGAAGAGGCATATTCCGGAACAGACCATAAAATGGATCTCCGCAGGTATTTTCGTTTTATTTGGTTTTACGGGCGTATATAAGATCCTGATTAACCGCCTGGATTTTTTTTATACTTTAATGATCATGTTGGTCATAAGTATATGCACGGCGTATGCCGCATATTTTTTATACAGGACAAAAAAAGGAGGCGTAGGTGTCGATTATTAAGGAATTCAAGGAATTCGCGGTTAAGGGCGATGCGGTTGATATGGCAGTGGGTATTGTGATCGGAGCCTCATTCAGCAAAATAGTTTCTTCTTTGGTCGGGGATGTGATCATGCCGCCTATCGGTTTGTTACTCGGCGGGGTAGATTTTAAAAACTTGAAAGCAACCCTTAAAGCGGCAACTGCTGATGCTCCGGCAGTTACTCTTAATTACGGGTTATTTGTAAATACGGTAATTGATTTTTTGATTGTGGCCTTTTGTATTTTTCTGGTGGTGAAGGGAATTAATTATTTAAAAAATCAAGCAGGCAAGGCAGACCAGCTTAAACGATAGGCAGAATACCCGAGACCTCAGGATGGCGATATGAAGAAAATTATAATCGTGACAGTGATAATTATTATTTCGCTTTTTGTCATCGGTCTTATCAAGGATCAGGTGATTAAATCCGTGATAACAGTTGTGTCAACTCAAATAACCGGAGCACCGGTGCATATTGACGGATTTTCTTTAGGGGTGTTTAGCCAGTCAGTCCGAATAACAGGTTTTAAAATGTATAACCCTGCAGGATTTTCGAAAGATATCCTTATAGATCTGGAAAAGGTTTATGTCGAATGCGACCTGGGGGCAATATTTAAGAAAAAACTGCATATTACCAATGTTGAGATTGAATTGAAACAGATGGGCCTTGAAAAAAACAAGGAAGGTAAATTGAATGTTGATTCATTAAAAGTAGTGGAACAGGCTAACAGGCAGGAAGGGAAAGCGCCTGAACAGATGCCTATTCAAATCGATATGCTCAAACTTGGGATCGGAAAAGTATTTTTTAGGGATTATAGCGTGGCTAAAGAGCCCGTGGTTAAGGTGTATGACATAAATATCCATAAGAATTATAAAAATATATCCAGTGCGCAACAGTTGGCAGCGCTTATTATGGCGGAGCCTATGAAAGCTGCCGGAATACAAGGGGTGGCAATCTATGGGGTCGCTATGCTTTCCGGGGTCGCGGTTTTGCCTGTTGCGGTAGCCGTTAGATTCGCGGGGAGGGATAGCGTTGAACAGGATATTAGATCACCTTTTGATAATGTATACAATCAGAGTAAAGCAATTTTGCAACAAAAAGCAAAGATCAATAGGGACGATAGACCAGGAGGAATCATTAGCGCGACAATCAATTCCGTTCAAATTACCGTAAGGATCAGAAAAAAAACAGATTCTTTGACACAAATTACTGTTTCTGCGAGAAAATATTTGTTTCCTAAGCCTGAGATAGCCGGCGGGATCCTTTATGAGATCTCGGAGAAAATTAAATAAGCGCGGGTTTTAAGGCTTAAAATTTACGAACAGTTTTTACCTGAAAAAAATCGCCTTTGGTCGTGTTTTTCGTCCGGATGTCGCGCAGATAGGTAAATGTCAGGCTAAAAATCGGCAAGCGCAGGTAAAAGTCCCCCCCTAAAGAGAATGATTCTTTTTTGCTTCGTCTTGTTTCAACTCCGTCGATCTTTTGATTTTCGGTTTTCATCCAATTAAACGACGGCCCCGCCTTGCAGATCTTACTGATGTTCCAGCCGAAAAGCAATTGCAGGTATAATTCATCTCCAGGAGTTAATTTTGTTCCGGTATTTTCCGTCCTGAAATAATATTTTGCCGCGGCATCAATGCTAAAGCGCCCAACGGCCTTATAGAGGAAGAGGCAGGGTTTAATATCATACTGGTTAGATCCATAATTAACGCTTTTTCCTGAATCGTAAACGCCGGTGGGAAATTTTACGAATAACATCGGAAGGATATCTGCCTGTTTGACAGGAAGAAAATAACCTGCTCCCAGATTTATATCTCCTATCCCGCCTGAAGAAACATCGTAGTATCCGTTGTGGACATAGCCCGCGGGAAAAAAGGCAGTCAGAACAAGGTCCGGGGTATAATAGCAAAAACGCAATAATTCTTCGAATTTGGAGTATTCGTAATCCGCTTTAGCGGTTTTAGCCTTGGAATCGGTGGTCTTGTCAGCGTAATAATAAGAGGTATAGGTTAGAAAGTATAGGCCTTTAGGAGCCCTGGCGCCATCGTAAAAGTTGACCGCGTAACTTTGACGCGGGAATGAAATTAACAAGATAAAAAACAATATGGTTTTCAGTTGAGTCATTTTTGCTCCTCCTGAGGAGAATATTATAAAACATTATAATTTAAAAGCAATAAAAATAAAAAAATCTGTTAATTCATAGTTAACAGGATAGTTGAGCGGATTATCTTGTTATTTTTTAGATATAAGTGGTATAATCACTAATAAAAGGTAAAATAACAGCTATAAGGTAAAATAGCAGTTATCAGGTATGAAAATCCTGATGCAGGCCCGGTCAGCCGGGCTCATCTATTTCTTTTGTTTGCGATGGGGAAGATGCGGCCATTAATAAAATTAAACTGGTACGATAAAAAAACGGAGCGCGATCATGAATGAGATTTATCTGACTAAAGAGGGGCATCAAAAATTAATGGAGGAGTTGGAGCTGTTAAAAACAACCCGGCGCAGAGAGATATCTAAAGCGATCGGGGTTGCCAGAGAGCATGGGGATATCTCGGAAAACGCCGAATATGACGCGGCCAAGGATGCCCAGGCCCATAACGAAATGAGGATCTCTGAATTGGAGGATAAGATCAGCCGGGCCAGGATCCTGGATTATGAAAATATTGCCAAAGATGAAGTTCTGATCGGCGCGAAAGTAAAGCTCGAAGATCTGAATTCAGGGGAAAAATTGGAGTATATCTTAGTATCGGAAGAAGAGGCTGATTATTCGCTGGGAAAGGTTTCAACTACTTCTCCGGTAGGCCGGGGGCTGATAGGGCATAAGGAGAACGAGGTGGTCGAGATCGAAATCCCCGCTGGGACCTTAAAATATAAAATAACCGGGATTTCCAGATAGAAAACGTTTTCTAAAATAGCTGGAATATCCTTGAATTGCAAATCTTTATACGATACACTTAGTATAGGTAAGTCTGGCTATTAGCGGGGAGGTGTAAGATGGAAGATAGAAGATTGAAACTTCTGATTGTTGATGATGAAGTTGATATCCGGGAATCTCTCTCCAGGATCCTCGAACGTTATGGTTATTCTGTTTTGACAGCCCAGGATGGCGAAGAGGGGCTCAATATTATAAATGAGCATGATATCGATATTGTCCTTTGCGATATCGGGATGCCTAAGATGGATGGCATTGAATTTTTAAAAAATATCCGCAAGTTCACTTTAAAGGCCGAGGTTATTATTATAACCGGGCAGTCAACCATCGACCGATGCGTTGATGCGATCGAACAGAATACCTCTGGTTACCTGCTCAAGCCTTTAAAGACTGAAGATATACTGGATAATATCAGAAGGGCTGAAAAGAGAGTGGAAGAAAAAAAGAAAATGCTGGAACTGGCTTTTTCCGACAAACAAAAGAAATAGTATATAAAAAAATCGCTTAATGTTGTAGAATCGGCATCTAGAAATAGATGCCTTTTTTATTGAAAAATAAAAGGTATTGACAAAAATTTTAAAAAGTAGTAATAATGATCTGGAAGTAAAAGATATGGGTTTTAGGGAAATCCGTTAAATACGGATGCGGTCCCGCCGCTGTAACCCCGCCCTTTTAGATAAAAGGGAACTCTTTTGACAGGATAACCGCCACTATTCTAAAACAGAATGGGAAGGTGAGCCAAAAGAGCGGGGGAGCCAGAAGACCTACCCATATGAAGATTTCTTCTAAATCCGGGATGATAAAAAAAGGATGTAGAAGAACCTCGTGGAAAGGGCCATAGTTTAAGCAATGGGTGCAACCCGATCAAGGCGCGAAGCGTCAGGATCGGTTTTTTTATTTATAATGAGAAAAACAGTTTTAATAGTCAGCTTATTTCTATTTCTTACGGGACAGTCCCCTAAGGGCGGCTCTATAGCCGATGCGGGGACAGCCCCTGTGGATAATCCCAGGTATGTTTCTTTAGCTCCGTCTACCACGGAAATCCTTTTTGCCTTAGGGCTTGACCAGGAGATCATCGGGGTGAGTTCGTTTTGTGATTATCCTAAAAAAGCCGGGGAAAAGGAAAAGATCGGTGATTTTAGTAATCCTAATATTGAGAAGATCCTTTCTTTAAAACCGGACCATATCTTTGCTACCGGCCTTGAGCAGTCCGCGGCAATTGATAAATTAAGAAAAATAGGGTTAAAAGTTTATGTTTCTGATCCGGTGAATATCAGGGAATTACTGGAATCGATCAAAGAGATAGGGGTGATTACCAATAGACAGGTCCAGGCTGAAGAATTGATCAATGGGATCCGGTCCAGGATGGAAAGAGTGTCTTTGAAAGTAAATTTAGTTCCTAAAGAAAAATGGCCTAAGGTATTTATGGAGATCTGGCATGATCCGTTGACTACCGCGGGAAACGGTTCTTTTGTCGATGAGATAATTACTCTGGCCGGAGGGGTTAATATCGCTTTTGATACATCCAGGCCTTATAGCATATTCAGCCAGGAAGAGGTGATCAAACGTGACCCTGACTACATCATTATCGGGTATATGGATAGAAAATCTGCGTTGGATTCAGTCAGGAATAGGTTTGGCTGGGATAAGATCAAGGCGATCAGGAATAAGAATGTTTATAATGATATTGACCCGGCATTGATCTTCCGGCCGGGCCCCAGGTTTATCGATGGCCTGGAAGAGATACATAAAAGGATTTTTCATTAGGATGAGAGCAAAAAATTTAAAAATATTTTTTACGCTTATAGGATTATTGTTGGTCGTTATTCTCTTGGGTATCTCTAAGGGCTCGGTTAATATTCCCTTAAATAGCCTGTTATTATCCGAGAACCGGCCGATACTTTATTTAAGGATCTTCCGGGTATTTATGGCGGTATTATCCGGATGCGGCCTGGCTGTTTCAGGCATAGTGCTACAGGCTATCTTGAGAAATCCTCTGGCAGAGCCGTATATCTTAGGGACGTCTAGCGGAGCCGGCATAGGAGCGGTCCTGGTAATGATCCTGGGGGTATCTTTTGCTTATTTGCCTCTGGCGGCTTTTTGCGGAGCCCTGCTGAGCATTATTTTAGTCTACAATCTAGCCCGGCAGCATAATAAGATCAATGAACATTCATTAATACTTTCCGGAGTGATCGTTTCAATAGCTTTGTCCAGCCTGATCGTATTCCTGATCTCAATATCTACCAGGGAAGCCTTGCATGGGATCACCTGGTGGTTATGGGGCAGCCTGCAGGTCTATGATCATAAATTGCTTATATTGGTTTCTTCAATTGTTTTTTTAGGTATCGGCGCTATCTATTTATTCTGCCAGGATTTAAACGCGATCAGCCTTGGAGATGAAGAGGCTCTTCATCTGGGTATAGATATTGAACTGGTCAAGAAAATCCTGATCCTGATCTCGTCTTTAATCACTGCGGGCTTAGTCTGTATTTCCGGGATAATCGGTTTCGTGGGGCTAATTATTCCGCATATTATGAGGATGGTTGTCGGGCCAAACCATAAAATACTTATTCCGGCCAGCTGTTTTGGGGCGGCGGTATTTATGGTGGTTTGTGATATCCTCTCCCGGTCAATTGCCCCGCCTTTTGAAATACCGATCGGGGTCATAACCGCGTTGGTAGGAGCTCCGGCGTTCATAATTTTATTAAAGAAGAAACAGCGGGTTTAAACTATGAGTAATCTATTAAGTATAAATAATCTCCGGGGTGGTTATCATAAGCGGGAGATAATCCGGGGTATCTCTTTAGAGGTCACTAAGGGTGATTTTCTTGGAGTTATCGGGCCGAATGGTTCAGGCAAGACTACTTTTTTAAGGTTGATCAGCCGGGTGATCAAGCCTTTAACCGGTAATATCCGGCTCTTTGGAAAAGATATTACTTCTTTGGAGCTAAAAGAGTTTTGCCGGCAGGTAGCGTTCGTTTCCCAGGACGCACTGAGTAATTTTTCTTTCAGTGTATTTGAGATCGTGTTGATGGGCCGGATCCCCCATCTTAAGAGATTGCAGTCGGAAACTAAAAAAGATCTGCGGATCGCAGAACTCGCTTTAACTATGACCGACACCCTGCATTTAAAAGATAAGATGATTAATGAGCTGAGTTCCGGAGAACGGCAGCGGGTGTTAATCGCCCGGGCCCTGGCCCAGGAGCCGGTTTTAATATTTCTGGATGAGCCGACCGCGCATCTAGATATCGGCCATCAAGTCCAAATACTGGATCTTTTAAGAAAACTTAACCGTAACGAAAGCCTGACTATTGTTATGGTTTTACACGACCTGAACCTGGCCGGAGAATATTGCAACCGTCTGGTTTTGTTTGATGATGGCCGGGTATTTAAAGAAGGGGTCCCTGAACAGGTCCTGACTTATCAGAATATCGAGAAGGTTTATAAGACTGTTGTAGTGGTAAATAAAAATCCCATTAATTCCAAGCCGTATGTGCTTTTAGTCTCAGGAGAGAAATAATGCCTTCAAGATTATTTTTGATCCGCCACGGTTCAACCGATATGAATAAACAGCGCCGTTACTGCGGTTTTATGGACATCGGGATCAACAGCAACGGCCGGATGCAAGTCCGCAGGCTTAAGGCCCGGCTTAAAAGCCTTACGGTGGATAAAGTTTATTCCAGCGACCGGAAAAGGGCGATCCAGACCGCGGGGATAATTTTTAAAGGTGAGGAGGTAGGAAAGGTAAGCGGCCTAAGGGAAATGCATTTTGGGGTATTCGAGGGCCTGACTTACCAGGAGATACTTAAAAAATACCCGGTTATTTATAAGCGATGGATCGATGAACCTTTTAATACCATTATACCCAAAGGCGAGAGTTTGAATATTTTCCAAAAAAGAGTGGTCAGGGCTTTTAAGGATATTATCGCCAAACACCATGATCAGGAGATCGCCATAGTTTGTCATGGGGGGACCATCAGCGCGTTTATTACTTACATACTTAAATCCCGGGATTTCTGGAAGCATATACCGGATTCAGCTTCTCTAAGCGTCCTGGGGGCGGAAGACGGAAAATTTAAGGTAGAATTTTTTAATGATACCCGGCATTTATCAGGGATAAAAATAGACCCGGTAAAGTTTAAATAAACCAGGGAGCAATAATGGGAAAAATAATTTTTGTTTTAGGCGGGGCCAGAAGCGGAAAGAGCAGCTACGCTTTAAGCCTGGCAAAGAAATCTAAAGGAAGAGTAGTTTTTATCGCTACCTGCCAGCCTAAAGATGCCGAGATGAAAAAACGGATCAAGGCGCATAAACTCGCCCGGCCTTTATCCTGGGAGACTGTTGAAGAGTATATTAATATAGATCAGGCGATAGATAAGATAAAGATTAAGTCCGGATGCCTGATTATTGATTGTTTGACTTTATGGG
This sequence comes from Candidatus Omnitrophota bacterium, assembly GCA_018825985.1. Classification (GTDB taxonomy): domain Bacteria; phylum Omnitrophota; class Gorgyraeia; order Gygaellales; family Profunditerraquicolaceae; genus JAHKAP01. Next base: position 15,400 of record JAHKAP010000068.1, on the reverse strand, counting down.
TCTCTAATTTAATTTTAGGCGGATACAACCAAGATGAAATCGAGAATAAAATCAATAAGGTATTATCCAGCTTGAAGAAAATCAAGGCTAAAGCGATAATCGTTTCTAATGAGGTAGGTTTAGGGATTGTTCCCCAAAATAAACTGGGCCGGGATTTCCGGGATGTTGCCGGTAGGATTAATCAGATAGCGGCCAGTCAGGCGGATGAGACAGTGTTTATGGTCTCCGGTTTGCCATTGCCGATAAAAGGGAGATGGCGTGGATAAAATAAACAAAGTCGTTAATGGTATAACCGGTTTGGATCATCGGCTGATGGACAAGGCTCAGGAGAGGTTAGACAATTTAACCAAACCCTTAGGAAGTTTAGGCCGGCTGGAAGAATTAGCTAAACAGGTGGTGGGGATCACGGCCGAAGAAAATCCTACTTTAAAAAACAAGGTTATATTCACCTTGGCCGCGGATCACGGAGCGACTGAAGAAGGCATAAGCGCTTTTCCTAAGGAGGTTACCGCTCAAATGGTCTACAATTTTTTAGGCGGCGGAGCGGGGATCAATGTACTGGCAAAACACGTTGGAGCGCGAGTCGTGGTGGTTGATATTGGAGTCGCCGGCAACCTTAAAATACCATCCACTATCCACTATCCATCATCAAACAAGAATAATTTATTCTGGGATAAAAAAATGGCAATGGGCACTAACAATTTCGCTAAAGGTCCTGCAATGTCCCGGGACCAGGCAGTCAGATCTATTGAAGTCGGGATAGAAGTATTTGAAGAAGAGGCGGCAAATGGTTTGGATATTGCCGGAACCGGAGAAATGGGCATAGGAAATACTACCGCAGCCAGCGCGATTACTGCGGTATTTACTAAAGCCTTGGTTGAGGATATTACCGGACGAGGTACGGGCATTAATGAACAAGGTTTAAAAAATAAGATTCGGGTTATCAAGGATGCTATTAGAATCAATAAGCCGGATTCAAAAGACGCGATCGATGTTTTAGCTAAGGTCGGCGGATTTGAAATAGGGGGCTTGGCCGGTATAATCCTGGCTGCGGCGAGCCGCAGGAAACCGGTAGTTATAGACGGGTTTATTTCCGGGGCAGCGGCCTTAATTGCCTATGGAATTGAACCAAAAACTAAAGAATATATGATCGCCAGCCACAGTTCGGCGGAAAAAGGGCATAAGGTTATATTAGATTACATAGGTTTAAAACCTCTCTTGGATCTGGATTTGAGGCTGGGTGAAGGAACGGGCGCGGCATTAGGAATAAATATAATTGAGGCCGGGATCAAGGTTATGACTGAAATGGCTACTTTTAAAAGCGCCGGGGTTTCGATAAAGGAGAACAAATGATCCAGTTTTTATTGGCCCTGCAATTCCTGACTATTCTCCCGATTAAATTTAAAGATTTTCATGAGAAAAAATTAACCCAGTCTTTGATTTTATTTCCATTGGTTGGCTTGATGCTCGGGGTCATTCTGGCAGTTGCCAATAATCTACTTAGGTTCTTATATTTTAATGAATTAGCGGTCAGCGCGTCGGTTATAGTTTTATTGATTATTTTAACCGGCGGAATGCATCTGGATGGCTTAGCCGATACTTTTGACGCCTTTTTAAGCCGGAAGAATAAAGACGAAATGCTGGCAATTATGCGGGATTCCCGTACCGGGGCAATGGGGGTTATAAGTTTAATTTCGGTTATACTTTTAAAGATCGTTTTCTTTCATTCACTAAACCCTTCAATTAAAATCCCGGGATTGATTTTAATGTGTGTTTTAAGCCGTTGGGCAATGGTTTATTCAATTTTCTTATTTCCGTATGCCCGCAAGGAAGGAAAGGCCGGTATTTTTATGCGGGATGTCAGCCGGAAGATTTTTTTATGGGCGACAGTGATTACATTACTTATTATTTTTTGTACTTTATATTTTAAAGGGTTGTTGGTCTGGTTAATGATAACGGCAATAACTTATTTATCTGGCCGGTTTATAACCGGAATGATCGGGGGTTTGACCGGCGATACCCTTGGCGCGTTAAATGAAATAATAGAAGTAATTGTTTTATTTCTTCTTTGTATTTTAGCGAGGGGCGGCTTATGCCTGATTTGAACGCCATAGCTTCCTGGAGCGGGGGAAAGGATAGCTGTTTAGCCTGTTATAAAGCAATCAAACAAGGTTATAATGTAAAGTTGCTTTTGAATTTCATCTCCCGCGAATCAAAGCGGGGATGTTTTCACGGCCTGGAGGGAAAGCTTTTGAAATTCCAGGCGGATTTGATCGGCATACCTTTAATCCAGAGGGAAGTCAGCCCGGATATGCAAAAATACGAAGAGGAGTTTAAGTCTGCAGTTACTGAATTAAGAGGCAAAGATATTAATACGATGGTTTTCGGGGATATTTATCTCCTGGAGCATGAGAGCTGGATAGAGCGGGTCAGCGCTGATCTAAATATCAGGGCCCTGGAGCCGCTTTGGAATAATTCTCCGGAAAAAATCATTGATGAATTTGTTGATTTGGGATTTAAGTCGGTTATTGTCAGCTGCAAAGCGGATGTTATGGGTAAGGAATTCCTTGGCCGGGCAATTGACAGAAAATTGGTTAAGGAGCTTAAGAAAATAGGTGTTTGTCCCTGCGGGGAGAAAGGAGAATTCCATACTTTGGTGGTTGATGGGCCAATCTTTAAAAGCGAAATAAAAATAGTTGAAAGTGATCCTGTTTTAAAAGAAGGATTCTGGAAATACTGGTTTCTGGATATTAAGAAATATAACTGATTAATGTAGGGTCTCGCCGGACAGATGAAGGAAGTCCTGGTGTAATTCCAGGCGCTGTCGCGCAACGGTAAAGTGAATCAGTAGGTAGTAGATAGTATATAGGGGTTAGGGTGAACCCTACATACTACCTACTAAATTCTAACTACTGATTTTACCAGCCCGGTCGATCATCTATTTGGGCAAAGTACTCTCGCAAGAAGAGAAAGGGGATTTGTTAAATGAAAAGTACCTACTTGAAATTAATACTCGCCTGTAGTATTTTTTTTCCTTCCGTAATTTTAGCTGAAAATGTTGATTTAGAGAGAATTGTTGTTACTGCTTCCAGGATGGAGGAGGATTATTCCGATATTGCCCGTCAGGTGGATGTGGTTACTGCTAAAGATATAGAAAGATCCGGGTCTAAAAATGTAGCCGATGCCCTGACCGGGATCACTTCGGTTAATATAAGTAACTATGGTGGCCCGGGGGCGGCCAAGAATATCCGGATGCGCGGATCAACCTCTGCCCAGGTCCTGGTGTTGGTTGACGGCAGGCCGGTTAATAATCCACGCGATGGCTCGGTGGAATTAAACGATATACCGCTAGAGAATATTGAACGGATCGAGGTTATGCGCGGACCAGGTTCAAGTTTATATGGTTCAGGCGCGATGGGAGGGACAGTTAACATAATTACCAAGAACCCGCCTAAAGAAAAACAAAAAACCGAAATCTCCAGTAGTTTTGGGACTGCCCGGACCTATATTGAAAAATTTTCTCATGGGGCCCGGATCAATAGGTTTGGTTATCTTTTAAACGAGGGATATCAGCGCAGCGATGGTTTCCGGGATAATGCCGATTATAATGAAAGAGATTTTAACGGAAAGTTTGAATACGAGTTAAATAAAGAAAATAACCTGAGTTTATCGTCCGGATTTTTTCGTAGCCGTGCCGGAATACCGGGTAAGGTAGACGCGCCGGATCCAGATGATAAACAGTTCACCCGTAAAAACTTCCAGGATCTGGGATGGGACTTTAATCCTGATGACCTCACCGGATTTAAAGTAAAATTATTTCAAAATTATGATCGGCTTGAGTTTATGGAAAATAGTCCGGGAGTATGGGATACGGCTTTTAAAAAAGATATCCACACGACCATAGTAAGGGGACTGGATTTACAGGCGGATAAAGAGTTTTCAGAAAGTTATAGAATAACCCTGGGGACTAATTACGTAAAAAATCTTAATGACAGCACGGCTACCTCCAAGCATAAATATACGGTTCGTGCCTTTTATTTACAAAATCAGTTAAGTATAATTAAAAATTTAAAAATTAATTTTGGTTCGCGGTTTGATGATTATTCCAACTTCGGCACGGAAGTCAATCCCAATTTTGATTTTCTTTATACTTTAAATGAAAGAATAAAGTTTCATGGTTTAATCGCCCGCTCTTTTCGCGCGCCTACTTTTAATGATTTATACTGGCCGAATGATGGAATGGGGGTAGGTAATCCCAATGTGAAGCCGGAAAAAGGTATTACCGGAGAATTCGGCTTGGAGACAAAAATAAATAAATATTTGATCTCTGGATTAACTTATCATCGCAGTGGTTATAAGCAACTTATCCAGTGGTCACCTAATGGAAGCGGCGTGTATCAACCGGAAAACATAAATTCAGCGTTGATCGAAGGAGTAGAATGGAAAAACAGGATATATCCGTTTAAGACAGTGGAGCTGGAACTGGATTATTCTTTGTTAAAGGCAAAAGACGCTAAAACCAACAAATACTTGATTTATCAGCCTAAACATAAAGTAGATACCCTTTTGAGATATCGGGCTCCTAAGGGATTGACTATTGAACTAAAGGGGCAATTTACCGGCCTGAGATATGATAAGGACGATTATAGCAATTATATTAAAGCAAAAAGTTTTTTTGTCTTTGGTTTAAATCTCTCTAAGAAGATCAATCCTAATCTCACCTATTTCGTTTATTTAGACAATATCGCGAACAGAAAATATCAAGTTATCCGTGAATACCCCATGCCCGGGTTTTCCATAAACAGCGGCCTTAAGCTCGAATTTTAATCAATATTATTCAGGGACACCCATCCAGGTAAAGCTAAGGGTGTCCCCTGAATCATCACCTCAGGGACACCCTGCCGATTGGCTGATGGGGTGTCCCTTTTTTTGCTCTAAAATATCTTGTGCTGGACTCTTTTTTTGCTATAATCTAAAAAGTAGTATGTAAAAGTAGGCCTGTAATTTATCTTATCCCTCTGCGAAGAGCGCAATCTGATGAGCAGGGGGATTTTATTTAGGCGCAAATATGAATATATTAACGGCAATCGTCGCCTTTATCAGTGAATACCTGGATTCCGGGTTAGGCATGGGTTATGGCACTGCCCTGGCCCCGGTGCTTATACTTATAGGTTATAGCCCATTGACGGTTATTCCGGCTATTCTTTTATCCCAGTTAGTAACTGATATAGCTGCCTGTTTTACTCATCACAGGTTAGGTAATGTTGACTTGAAGATCAATTCTTTTGATTTTAAGGCGGCTTTATTATTAGGGGCGGTCAGTTCAATAGGCGTAACAATAGCGGTGATCGTAGCTCTTAAGATACCCAGGTGGATGCTTACCTTTTACATAGGGTTGTTGGTTTTGGCAATGGGAATATTGATCATCGTTACGCAAAAAAAACCGGTCAGGTTTTCCTGGAATAAGATTATAGGTTTAAGTTTTTTAGCTTCTTTTAATAAAGGGATATCCGCAGGAGGCTATGGCCCGCTGGTTATGGGCGGTCAGATACTCTCAGGGATCAATCCTAAGAACGCGGTAGGTATAACCGCTTTTGCCGAGGCGATAACTTGTTTTATCGGTTTTATTATTTACCTTATAATGGGCAGGTCTATTGATTGGAAATTAACCTCTTTATTGATCATAAGCGCAGTACCAGCGGTACCGGTGGCCGCGCTTACGGTAAAATACCTGCCGGCGGATAAATTAAGGTTTTACGCCGGGATTTTAATAATAATATTGGGTGTTTGTACACTTTTAAAGATCGGCTCGGGTTGATATGCAGGTTAAATTCCATATTGGTTTTGGTAAAAGAGTGGTTAAAGAATTACCCGTCAGCCCTAACCAGAACGGGATCTTTCTAAAGGGGAGCAATGGCTCAACCGTTATTCTTATCCATGGGTTGACCGGAACACCGAATGAGATGAAATTTTTGGCTAATTTTCTGAATAAAAAAGGTTATTCCGTAGCCTGTCCGAGACTGGCTAATCATGACCAGCCTTTGGATATATTAAAGAATACTAAGTGGCAGGAATTTTATCAATCAGTTAAAGACGCTTTTTTAAATGTTAATACAGGCTCTTCAGGCAAGATCTTTGTTGCTGGGCTGTCTATGGGAGCTTTATTCTCTTTATTATTAGCCGAAGAATTCCCGGATAAGGTTTCCGGGGTAAGCTGTCTTTCTCCGACCCTTTTCTACGACGGCTGGAATACAACCTGGATGAAGCATTTATTACCCCTGGTCTATTTCAGCGGGTTAAGGCATTTTTTGTATTTTAAGGAAGACCCGCCATATGGCGTAAAGAATGAAGGCGTGCGCAGGATGATCGCCAGGTACTATAAAAAAGCCGGATTCTCCGATTTAAGCGAGGCATCTCAATTCGGATATCCTTATTTTCCGGTGAATTCTCTCTATCAGCTGGATTTATCGGTTAAATATCTTATCAAAAGGCTGGGCCGCATAAATACTCCGGTTCAGCTCATCCAGGCCAAAGAAGATGATATGACCAGCGTTAAAAACTCCGAATTTATCTATAACCGGGTTAATTCTTCGGTAAAAGAGATGGTGCTCTTGGAGGATTCCTATCATGTGATCACCGCTGACCAGGAGCGGGATAAAGTGGCCCAGAAGATGCTTGAATTCTTTGAGCGTATCAATGGCAAATAAAAAAACCTTTAAATTATCAGACTGCCTGGTTTTTTTTGATTTTGATAATACCGTAACTTCTTTTGATACCCTGGATGATATTATACAAAGGTTCGCGATAAATGAGGGATGGAAAACCTTAGAAGATGCTTGGTTGGCAAAGAGGATCGGTTCGCGGGAGTGTCTAAAAGGGCAATTGGCTTTAGTCAGGATAAGTAAAAGAAAGCTCTGTAAATACCTGAAAAAGATCAGGATCAGCCCTTATTTTTCCAGGATACTTGCTCTTTTAAATAAAAAAAATGTTAAGGTTACGATTTTAAGTGATAATTTTGAGTTTATTATTAAGTATATCCTGGATAATAACGGGATAAAAGGAATAGGATTAAAAGCCAACCGGGTTAAATTCAGGGGTGAGCGTTTAATAACCTCTTTTCCTTATGTGAATAAAGAATGCCGTTATTGCGGACACTGCAAAACAAAAAACTTGCCAAATTCCGGATTAGCGGGTAAACTTATAATCTATATCGGAGACGGTGATTCGGATTTCTGCCCCGCGAAAAAATCAGGCCTGGTTTTAGCTAAAGGAAACCTTTTACGGTATTTCAGGGCTAAAGGCCTGGCGTGCGTTCCTTATAAAGACTTGAAAGGTATCTACCAATATTTTAAGGAGATAAATGATTCAGAGCGATAAGGCTAATAAAAGAGCGGTTGAGCAGGGTAATGATGAACTTCTGGACCTGGAGGCTAAATATTGTTCTTGGGGCGACACTGTCCATTACGCGGATAAGCTAAATATCTTTAACCGTTGTGAAGGGGTGTATTTGTATGACCGGGAAGGAACGGAATACCTGGATCTGCAGATGTGGTATTCGGCAGTTAACTTCGGCTATAAAAATAAGAGGTTAAACCAGGCTTTAAGAAAACAATTGGATAGTTTACCTCAGCTTGCCTGTCAGTATCTTCATGAAGAGAAGATCAGGCTGGCAGCTAAGCTTTGCCAGCGTATTGAAAGGACTTTTGAGAGCAAGGGCAGGGTTCATTTTAATGTCGGAGGAGCCCAGGCAGTTGAAGATTCTTTAAAGTTAGTCCGCAGCCATACCAACAGGAATTTAATGTTCGCTTTCATGGGCGGTTATCACGGCCGGACCCTGGGCACATCGGCGATCACCTCCAGCTACCGCTACCGCGAGAAGTTCGGGCATTTTTCCGACCGGGCTTTATTTGTTCCTTACCCCTATTGTTTCCGCTGCCCTTATGATAAAAAGAGGGATTTTTGCGATCTGTATTGCCTTAAGCAATTTGAGAAACTTTTCGAGACCGAATACCATTCCGTAGTTAATAAAAAAACCAACAAATGCGAATTCGGGGCTTTTTATATCGAGGCTGTGCAGGGCACAGGAGGATACGTAATCCCTCCGTATGAATATTTTAGCAGACTTAAAGAGATCCTGGACCGCTATAATATTTTGTTGGTCGATGATGAGATCCAAATGGGTTTTTTCCGGACCGGAAAATTCTGGGCTATTGAACATTTTAATGTTGAACCGGATGTTATTGTTTTCGGCAAGGCCCTGACCAACGGATTGAATCCTTTGTCCGGGATCTGGGCCAGGGAAAAACTGATCTCTCCTCAGGTTTTTCCGCCTGGTTCAACCCACTCTACTTTTTCTTCGAATACCCTGGGCACGGCAGTAGGCCTGGAGGCGATGAAATTGATGGAAGAATCGAATTTTGCGGTTGAGGTTCCCAAAAAAGGCGAATATTTTATCTCCCAGTTGATGAAACTAAAGAATAAATACCCTCAGATAGGCGATGTCAGCGGCTTAGGCCTGGCTTTAAGAATGGAGATCTGTCAGAAAGACGGTTTCACTCCTAATAAAGAACTTACTGACGCGATAGCCAATATCGGCTTAAGCGGTAATTTGAGCGCCGGAGGCAAGAAAAGAGGTTTAGTTTTGGATGTGGGAGGTTATTATAAGAATGTTTTTACTCTCGCCCCATCGTTATATATCAAGAAGAGTGAGATAGACTTAGGGGTCGAACTCTTTGAAGAAGCTTTGAAAAAAGGCATAAATTCTATCACTTAATGCTATCCCCCGATATCCGCGTATTAAATTTCGACGATAGCCTATTAAAGCAAAAAAACCTCATTGATCGTTTTCATCCCAAAATAGTTGATCTAAAAGATTTAGTCCCTGTCTCACGCCTCTGGTTGAATTCAAAAAATGCGAAAAGAATAGAACTTCAATTAGCCCCCGGCCTTAAGAATGCCATAACCTTTCTGGGCTCCGGAGATTTTCATCATGTATCCGGGATTTTGCTCAAGCAGTTTACGGATCCGATAAGCCTGATCATTTTTGATAATCATCCTGATTGGGATATCTTACCGCCTAAATTAGGCTGCGGTTCCTGGGTCAGCCTTGTCCTTAAACAACCGAACATTAAAAATGTGGTTATTCTGGGAGTTTCTTCGCAGGATTTATCATCTCCCTTGATATATAGCGGTAATCTATCTTCTTTAAAAGATGACCGGGTCCGGATTTATCCATATTCTCATTCATTCACCCGGGTTAATTTTAGAAAAATACCGGAGAATCAGTCTATAAAGGTTGTGAGAGGATTATTTTCGAGCCGGATCGAATGGCAGGAGCTTAAAGGAAAAGATCTGAAGGAATTTCTCCGGCCTGTATTTAATGAGCTTTCAATTAAAAAAGCCTACATCAGCATAGATAAAGATTGTTTGAAACCGGAATATGCCCTGACTAACTGGGAGGATGGAAATTTTAAATTATCCGAACTTCTGGAGATCTTAAGCTTGATAAAAGAAAACTTGGATATCGCGGGAGTGGATATAACCGGAGAGTATTCTATGCCTGTTGCCCGGGGCCTGATCAGAAATATCGGGATGAATTTGGATCATCCGCGTTTTTTCAGCGCCAGAGATAAGCAAGACAGGGAAGTGGATTCGGTAAACGAAAAAACCAACCTGGCTATATTAAACATGTTATGGGGTCAGAATTATTTTTCATCGAATAGGGCAGAAAAATAATTCTGACCCCATTTTTGACCCCATTTTCAATTATCCTAAGCTGACTAGGATTATCCCTACCACTATCAGAAACGTCCCCATCCAGCGGGCCAATCCTACCTTTTCTTTCAGGAATATCCTTGAGGCCAGGGCGACAAACAGGTAGTGCATGCTGTCTACGGAAAAGGCGAAATTCAAGTCGGCCTTAGAAAGAACATATAGCCAGATAAATAAAGATAGAATACTGATCAGGAACCCTAACCAGACCCAGGGTATCATTATCAGCTGTATAAATAGCCAGGCCGCTTTTTTAAATCCATCGACATTGGTATCCAGGGAATTAACCGCGAATTTTGTCAGGATCTCCCTGGACGCGTCGCAGATGCTGGTAATTACGATTAAAAATATAATGAAAATCAGGTTCGGGTTCATTATTGTTTTATAGCCTTTTCTTTAGTGCTTAACGAAGCCAAGATAACGCCCATCAATATAAATAATATCCCGCCCCATCTTAAAAAAGATATTTTCTCATGGAGAAAGATAAGCGCGACCAATGGTACAAATATGTAGCTAAAGCTGGCAACCAAAACAGCAACGCTTAAGTCTATCCTGGAAAGGATAGATGACCAGATAATAAAGGTCAATAAGATTGATAAGAGCGCTGCCCACAGGAAAGGCGAGGCTAAGGCTGACTGGGCAAAGGCCAAGCAGTCGCTGAGGCTGGTTATCTGGAAATTGATTTCCCCGATCACCGATCTTTTAAAACAGTAATGGGTGAAAGTCTCCAGTATGTCCGAGAAGATGAGCAGGAAAAGTATTTTTAGGGTGAGGTTTTTTTTCATTGTTAATTTTAAGCAACTAAATAGCTTGATTTGCTGAATATTCTAACATAAAATAAATACTATACTATGAATATTTTCCGAGAAATCCCACCCACAGCCGGATTTAACGTAACTTTAGGGGATGTTTTATCTTTATTCATTCCTTCATCTAAGCGGGGCGAGCTAAAAGAAGATTTTAAGAATTATATTAAAGCAGATTACGCTGAGATAACCTATTCCGGGACGGCGGCTCTTTATTTTATCCTGGAGGCTTTGAAAGAATTATCTTCCAGAAAAACCGTGGTTATACCTTCTTTTATCTGTCCTTTGGTTCCTTTGGCAATTCGAAGAGCCGGCCTCAAAGTAGAAGTTTGCGATATAACTAAACGGTCATTTGATTTTGATATTCCGGAATTAATCCGGATCTGCCGTTATAATAATGACATCCTGGCTGTTATTCCGGTCCATTTGGCCGGAATACCGGCAGATCTCGATAGGATACTAAATATAACGCTGGATAATAATATTTTTGTGATCGAGGATTGCGCTCAGAGCCTGGGCGCTGATTATCACGGTAAAAAAACAGGGAGTATCGCTGATCTGGCATTTTTTAGCTTATGCCGGGGCAAGGGATTGACTATCTACGAAGGAGGCTGCCTGGTAAGCAATAAAAAGGAATATGTCCCGCTCCTTAAGAATAAGATAAAACAATTGGTTAAAAACGATCATTTATCCGAAGGGTTAAAGATCCTGGAATTAATGGGCTATGCGCTTTTTTACCGGCCAGAGCTGTTCTGGTTTGTTTTTAGCCTGCCCCAGGTTTACTGGAGTTTAAGGGGGAACCCTTTAAAAGCCAGGTCTGAAGATTACGGTCCGGATTTTGGTACGTATAGGGTTTCAGATTTAAGGCAACGTATAGCTTGCCATGCTTTCTCCCGGATAGAAGACGAGATAGGCAGACAGAGGGAAAAAGCTGCTTACTATATAAGAGAGTTAGATGAGCTAAAGGATATCCGGATTATCAGCGAACCTGGCGAGACCCGTTCAAATTATCCTTATCTGGTTATAGTTTTTGACGATCCTAAAAAATGCGATAGGGCTAGAATGAATTTCTCGGGTTCGGGCCTGGGCGTATCTTGGGTATATGACCGGGCTGTCACGGGTTATGATTATTTGAAAGATTTTCTTCCGGCGAAGGCCTGCCCCAATGCCGGTTATATTTCCAGGAATTCAATTACTTTATCTACGAATAGTTTTTTAAAAGAAAAAGATATGTCTTTAATTGTAAATATTATCAAAGATTTATAAATTATGTTATAATTAAAATCGGATTTTGATATATCATGCCTGGCGGTTAGGGCATAAAAAAAGTTAATTGTAAAGGGAGAATATGATAATAATTTTAGGCGTAATGCTTGCGGTCGGTGTAGGGTTGGCGATTTATGCTTTAATTCCTGATAGTGATAATGCCAGGGTAAAGGCTCAACCCCGGGACACTAAAGAAGAGAAAAATTTAAGACTTGAATCGCAGGTAAATTCCTTGACCGATGAATTGGATAAACTGCACTCGGAGTATATTAATCTGCAGGAAGAATTAACTCTATCAAAGAAAAAAGAAAATGAGCTTAATGATGAGATGCAGCGTAGGAGTGAGTGGGTAGATAAGAGCGACGATATTTTAAAGAAAGTCCAGGAGAAGAACGCGGAATTCGAAAATAAATTTTTAAGCAAAGAAAAAGAGTTAAAAGATGAATTTTCAAAAAACGTTGACCTTACCCGCAGGCTCAATGAGTCGGCCGTTCAATACCGTTTGCTTGAAAAAGAAAGCAAAGATAAAACCGAAGAGATCGAACGGTTCAGGCATCAGGTGGAAAAGTTAATGAAAGACCTGGAGGACAAAGGCAAGCAGGTCAGGGCGCATTTGGAGACCATTGATACTTTTAAGAAACAACAGGAAAAAAGCGAGTGGGTCTCCAGGGAAGAGTATAATAATGTTAAGAAAGAATTCAATAGATTGAATGAAGAATACACCAGCCTGGAAAAAGAGCTGGAAACTAAGGATGAGAAACTTAAAATACTCGTTGAAGAGCTAGTCCAGTTAAAAGCCCAATTAAGGAGCGGGATATCTTTTGAAGAACCGTTAGGCTCAGAAGAGATAAAGGCAGAGGTAAAGGTAGAGGAAGAAACAGCACCTGTTAATAAGGCAGAGGTAAAGGTTGAAGAAAAAACAGAAGAAAAGATAGAAGAAAAAGCGGAAACTCAAAAAGTAGAAGAAAAGGTTGAAGTAAAGGAAGAAGAAAAAGCCGGGGCAGAGAAAGAAGAAGTTGAAGAAAGGATAGAAGAAAAAGCGCCGGCTCCAAAGGAAGAGGCAGAGCCGAAAGATGAAGTTAAGGCAAGGGTAGAGGTAAAGGATGAGGCGGAGAAAAAAGTTAAAGTTAAACCGGTACCGCAAATAGGGCTGGAGAAGATCAGGAATATCGGGATAATCGCCCATATTGACGCCGGAAAAACCACTACCACCGAGAGGATCTTGTTTTATACCGGAAAATCCTACAAGATCGGCGAGGTTCATGATGGCAAGGCCCAAATGGATTGGATGAAACAGGAGCAGGAGAGGGGGATTACCATAACCTCGGCCGCTACTACCTGTCAATGGAGAGATTGCCGGATCAATATTATAGATACTCCCGGCCATGTTGATTTTACCGTAGAGGTTGAACGCTCACTCAGGGTATTGGATGGAGTGGTGGCCCTTTTTTGCGCCGTAGGAGGAGTTGAACCCCAATCGGAAACTGTATGGAGGCAGTCAAATAAATACAATGTTCCCAAAATAGCTTTTGTGAATAAGATGGACCGGACCGGAGCTGATTTTTATGCGGTTTTAAAGACTATCGAAGAGAGGCTGGAAGCTAATGCCGCGCCCCTGGTGATCCCGATCGGAGCTGAGGATCAGTTTAAGGGGATAATCGATCTTATAGAAATGAAAGCTTACATTTACCAGGAGGATGAGTCTCACGGGAAGAATTATCAGGTGATAGATATCCCGGATGAATATAAACAACCGGCTGAAAAATACCGGCAGGCCTTAATTGAAAAGGCTTCTTCTTTTGACGATAGCTTGATGAAGAAGATATTGGAATCAGGCCCGGCAGCAATAAGTGCCGAAGAATTGATCCAGGCTATCCGACGGGGGACGATCCTTAATAAATTACTGCCGGTTCTTTGCGGAGCTTCTTTTAAGAACAAAGGGGTCCAGAAATTATTAGACGCGGTAACTTTATATTTGCCCTCTCCGGTTGACCTGCCGGCAGTTAAGGGCCATAAACCGGATAATACCGAGGAACATATAACCCGTAACCAGAATTCCACAGAACCTTTGGCAGCCCTGGCTTTTAAGGTCCAGTCTGATCCGCATATGGGAAAATTAGTTTATATCCGGGTTTATTCCGGAGTGCTGGAGACCGGTACCTATATTATTAATGCCACTAAGGACAAAAAAGAGAGGATCGGCAGGATCGTCCGGATGCATGCCAATCAAAGAGAAAATGTTGATTACGCTTTTGCCGGGGATATTGTGGCTATAATCGGTTTGACGCATACTATAACCGGGGATACCCTCTGCGAAGCGGATAACCCGATAATCTTAGAGGCAATCGAATTTCCTACTCCGGTAGTTTCATTGAGTATCGTGCCCAAGAGCCGCCAGGACCAGGATAAATTAAGCAAGGGTTTATCCAAGCTGGTTGAAGAGGATCCTACTTTTATGGTCCAGACCGATGATGAAACCAAAGAGACTATTCTCACCGGCATGGGCGAGCTGCACCTGGAGATCATTGTTGATAGGTTAAAAGAGGAGTTTGGAGTAGAGGCAATAGTCGGCCAGCCGAAAGTCGCTTATCGCGAGACGATTTTAAAGAGCGCCTCCGGTGAATACAAGCATGTTAAGCAATCCGGAGGAAGGGGACAGTACGGCCATGTGGTATTTGATATGTCTGCGGCTGAACAGGGCAAGGGTTTGGTATTTATTAACAGTATTAAAGGAGGGGCAATACCACGTGCTTTTATTCCGGCAGTAGAGAAAGGCATTATCGAGGCAATCAGTAAGGGGGTTTATGCCGGATATCCGATAGTAGATGTGAAAGTGGATCTGGTTGATGGTTCTTTTCATGAGGTTGATTCTTCAGAGATCGCTTTTAAGATAGCGGCCATCGAATGTTTTAAAAGGGTTTTTATGAAATGTTCTCCGGTCCTGCTTGAGCCTTCGATGTCCCTGGAGGTTACTACTCCGGAAGAATATTTAAACAGTATTGTGGGTAATATCTGTTCCCGTAGAGGAAAGATATTAAATATGGATACCAAGGGTAACCAAAAGATCATTACCGCCGAAGCTCCTTTATCGGAAATGTTCGGATACGCCACAATGTTTCGTTCATTAAGCAGCGGCCGGGCTAATGCATCAATGGAATTTGATAAATACGTGCAGGTCCCGGCTGAAGTTACCACTAAAATTCTGGCAGAAAGAGAAGAAGAGAAAAAGAAAAGGGACGCTAAGCAATAACGAACGGGGACGGTTCTGAAATTGATCTTAAACTGTCCCCTAAAAAGGGACACTTTAGCTTTGTTTTCAGAACCGTCCCCGATTTAAAGGAGGCAGTAGAATGAGGAGATTTATTGTAGTTGCGGGATTAATATTACTATTTTCGGGCTCTTTGGCTTACGCGATACAACCTACTGCCCAGGTGGATAATAATGCCGGAGCTCAAGGGCTGCCTCCATATTCCGGCCCCAGGGCCAGGATAGCGGTAGCTGATTTTGATGTTAAAGCAGCCAAGGCAACCGGTGAGATCGGCTCAGGCCTAAGGGAG
>JAHKAP010000067.1 GCA_018825985.1 Candidatus Omnitrophota bacterium | reverse complement strand
TAGAATATCTTCAAGCGCGGATTTATCCGGATATAACTGGATAAAGATCTTAAAATGTTCATAGATACCTGGTTTTAGGTATTCGTCGGTTTCTTCAACCTGGGCCTCAAGGACACGGGAAGACAGGGTAGAATCGGTGTTGCCTGCGCTGAATAAATTCTTAATACCGCTGGTAGATTTTAAAGATATACTGGGATAATCCGGCTTTAAGGATACAAAACCTATAAAACTACCTTCAGTATGCGGGTAATCTTTAGTATTCCATGAAGCGCTGAATTCCTGTGAAAATAATTCATCCTCTAATGGGCATGCCAATCGGGAATATGCTTTTGAAAAGAAGATGTTCGCTTTCACCTTATCAATCCGCAGAACATCCGTTAACTGTGTATTAATATCAAAACTGATTGTCTGCAAATTATCAATTTTTATCAACCATTCCTGACATACAGGAATACCTGATAACCGCACAAAAACACGCATCTGGTATTCGGAAACTTTTTCAAATTCAAAACCCGAACAGGTTAACGAATGCCAGACTCCTTCAGATAAAATACCGCAACTCAATCCGCAGCTCTTAGTCAATTCTACGTCTTTATAAAACAACCTTAACCTGCCGGAATCATCAAACCAGATCCTTAAACTATCTCGGAAAATAGATCGAGCGCTTTCTCTCTCTATTCTCTTGCGCCTACGCATCTCTTCCAGCTTTTCCTTAAATATTGTAAATAATCCGGACATAATATCCCCTAAGTTATAATTTTTATTTTACCGTTAAAATAAACACTCGCTCCTTTGCCGCATCCAAAACGGGGCGAGATTTCATACTGCATCACCCGGGCCCGAAAAAGATCATCCGTATTCTCAACTATAGCTTGACGCGCCTGGCAATCTGGTAATGATTCAAAACACAGGGACGGAATAAACTTACTTTTAAATAAACCTTTTTTTATCAGGCCTTTTTCGACTCCAATACAACTGCTTGCGTCACCACACCATAATCTCTCCCAAAAAGCGCCGTTATGCTCAATAAAATCCACTGGAAACTTTGCTTTGATCTGCCGCGGGGAAAACCACTCCTTGTATTTATCCGAGACCATAAATCCGATTTGTTCCCGCTCAGCGGCACTAATTTCATCATCCCAAATTTCTCTGGTAATATTTATCATAATAGTCCGCTCGTCTGATAAACTGATCTGCCAGATTTGTTTCATTGGCACCCATGGCCAATGGCCGACTACTACCATTCTATCCGCATCAATACTAAATACCTGCCAGTAAGCTTGCGATGAATCATGCCAGCGCTCCTGCAGAAACACTGAAGAATATAGGCCCAAACCTTTGGTCAATTCTACGCCATCCCAAATTATCTTACCTTTTCCATTATCAAAAATAAAACTTAATCTACCGTGGCAAATCATATCGGCGGTGTTATCGCTAAACGCAGAAACCTGACTTTTCCCGGATTTTTCCCCTGACCGAAGAAAAGGCTCTGCTATGCGTATCGCTGTATTAAAATATCTGTTTTTACCGGAAACTACGCGCGAGCGTTCTTTTGAACCAATTTCTAAATACTGTAATTTTAACCCTGGCGATACTTCACCGTTATCTTTAAAAATATAAGATACTATAGGCACATCACTGTCGCAAGAGAATAATACGTCGGGCAAAAATAATTCTTCTTTTCCGCTCGAGCCTTCGACTCCAGCATAATTATTTACATACCTATTCAGAACAACTACCCCGCCCCTTCTCTCAATCCTGTCAAATTTACCCTTTTCCTCGGCAGTAAACCACCCGGGATACTCTTTTCTCAGCAATAATTCCGCCTGTTTGTTTATTATTTTATGCTCCTCATCCGTCTCTAGAGTTGTTTCCCATATTATCGTATTATTTTCATCATTATCGATCATTATACGCCAGATCTGCCTTAGCCCGCGCAACTCATCCCAGGAAATAACAACACGTATTTCCCGGGTATTCTCTTTACTAACAGACCAATTCCCGTCCATCGCGCTGTAGTTTCTTCCCTGGCATTTGAATTGCGTGTTAAACCCGGCATTACGCGTTATCAACCTTTCGTTCCAATAAATCCCGATTTCACGGTACCTGCACGAAACGCCAAGCGCTCCGCTGTTAATAAATATTGAATCTCGCATAAGTAACCGTGCACTAACCAGGAATTCCGATACTCTTTCTGTATGGGAAGAGTCGAACAATATCAACTTACTGTGAAAAATAGTCCGCCTGAAAGAATGGCTCTCCGAGTCAAGCCCATCAGGAAAAACTACATAACCCAATACTCTCCCTGCGTCAATAGAGCCGGTATTTCCGATCTGGCATTTAGCCTGGTGGTTAGTGCTGAGCCGGTCAAAGATCACAACCGGTAGGGCTGTATCCTGAACTTTATCGCCCCGTAGACCAACCACTGCATTTAGCGAATCATCTACCGGCTCGCATTGCGACTCTTCGCCGCGAAGGAAGGCTTTCGAAAACGCCTTTTCCTCTTCAACCGTAAACCAAAACTTGTACCCATCCTGAAAAAAAATACTTGTTTGACAACGTTCAGGCAATAAACCTTCCGAAGATTCTATTGTTATTTCCCAGACAAACTCTCTTTCGTTTAAAAAAAACAGCTTCCACCGCTCTAACACTGGTATATCCAACCACGATCCCGTAGCTATAATCCCTTTTCCATTAGGGCCATCAATCCTTTCAATTTGCCATTCGGCAAAAGTAGATACATACTCCTTGCCGGATATGGTCATAACGGAATAGCCGGCCTTGCGGGCAGTAATTGCAACTTCATTACGCCTTATTATCAATCGTCCGTTATTAAAAACTATGCCCGATTCTCCCTCCTCAAGAATGGCTATTCCCTTTTTATCACCGACTGTCTCGCTATAATAATCACAAATTGAACTTATCAAGCCATCTTTAATGATCCTCCCATCTCTTAAAAAAATTCCGCGGGAACACATACGTTTAGCTATCGACAGATCATGGCTGACGAGTATGATCGTTTTACCTTGCTCTTTCATCTCAAATAATTTATTAATACACTTATTCTGGGCATACATATCTCCGACAACAAAAGAATCGTCTAAGAGAAATATATCCGGGTCCGCGTGTATGGCGATAGCAAAACCAAGCCGCATCAACATACCCTGGGAATAACACCTGACAGGAACATTGATAAATCTGCCTATCGCGGCAAATTTTACGACGCCCTCATACCGGTCTTGCGCTTGTTTATCGGAAAGCCCGAACAGAGAAAAAATCAAAAATATATTCTCTCTTCCGGTAAGGTCTTTTTGAAAACCGCCTCCTAGGTCTACCAGTCCGGCGACCCGGCCATGGGTTTCTAACGAACCCCGATCCGGTTTTATCATGCCGCCGATAACCCTGAGTAAAGTGCTTTTTCCGGCCCCATTCTCTCCGATTATCCCCAGGACTTCTCCTTGAGCAACCTCAAAGTTTATATCTCTAAGTCCCCAGAAATCTTCGTGCGTCAATCTGCCGTTTTCTTTAAATTCAATCCTGTATTTTAAACCGACATCCTGCAGTTTTATTAGTGCCATATTATGTGTTTTTTATTATCTCATCTTCTTTTTTAAGAAAAAAAGCATACCCGCCAACAAGCCCGATAAGGGAGAAAAAAACAGCTCCTAACCACAATTGTATTGAGCCAAAATGACCCTCATATAACAATGACTGGTATAGCGCAGCATAGCTGAAGACCGGATTTAAGTAAATCATCCAGTGGTATTTTACGGGGATGGCTGCCAGATCATAAAATATCGGTGTGACCCAGAATATAAACATTGTCCCGACACTGACCAACTGCGAGAGGTCTTTACAATAAAGAGTAAGCACGCTAAAACCTAAAGAAACCCCAAGAGTAAAAACAAAAAATAAAAAAATAAGAACAGGTAAAAGCAAAAGACAAAGCAGAATATCCGGCTTAAATAAAACGAAAACAGGCAATATGATCATGAAGCCTGCCGCAAAGTTAAGAAAATTTGATATTGTTACGCTTAGGGGGATCACTTCCTTAGGCATAACAAACCTACCTAAAACATCAAGATTCTGCCGCATGCAATTAGTCGATTCGGTAATGGAGTTAACGAAAAAAAACCATGGCAGAAGCCCGCTCAATATAAATAAAGGATAGTGCCTCATGCTTGCTTTCATTACAAAAGTAAAAACAAAAGTAATCACCAACGCTATCAATATAGGATTAATAACTGACCAGAGAATACCAAGGCCCGTGCCGCCATATTTATCTTTTTGGTTTCGCAAAACCATACTTCTTATGACCGGTAGGCTGACATATATTTTTTTTATTCTTTCTTTAAACATGCGGATAACTCCTCGGCTACAACTCTTCCTTGCAGGATTACATCCTCCATAGATAAATAGCGCCAGGAACCATAACGGCCGCAGGCAATAACCCTATTTTTCTTTAGAAAACTTAATATATCTTTACGGACGGTATCATAATTTCTATCATAAATAGGATAACCGTATTTTATATCGTTTATGTGTTCAACGATGACCTTACGGCCATTCAGTATGCCGACTCTCCTTAAATCGTTTTTTATCCGCCTGGTTAAACTTTTTCTGTTAATGGGTTTATACTTCGAATAAGCGACTTCAATATACAAAGAGCCCATTTTACGCGGCGCAAGCCAGGACGAAAAATTATGATAATATCCGACACGAAAAAAAGAGATATCCTTCTGAGAAAAATATGCCCAATGCTGTTTTAAATCTTGGTTATTATTTAAGCCAAGATTAAGGTTAAAAATAGAATTCCAGGCCAATTTTCTGAATTGAACGGCTAAAGATTCCGGCATTTCTTTCAGGATATGGGATAATTCAGGCAGGGGAATCGTGGAAATCAAATAATCAAACTTCTCCTTCCTTCCGTCTGAAAATATTATTTCCTTATTCTTTAAATCTATCTTTTCAACCGCGCAACCGGTGTGAATATTCTTTATCCCTCCAGCCAAGGCGTTTGGCAAGCAAACTATCCCGCCTTTTTTAAGATACCAGAATCTGGCATTATAACCGAATTTACTCTTATTATCCTCCATAGCCCCCTCGATCATCTCACTTATTGTAGGGACCGGGATAAAACCATCTAACCAGCCGCAAGTCATCTGGCGCGGGGCGACCGTCCAGAATTTAGCATTATATGGTATTAAAAAATTTTTAGCTATACCTTTACCGAAAGCGCGGATGATCCAATTTAAAAAGTTTTTATCCTGTTTTTTATCTACCCGAATATTCTTATTAGAAGCATCGATTAGTCCCGACAGGCATTCACTTTTTTGCTGATCAGACATCCTATAAAGATTAGCCTGGAATGGATAAGGTATATACCGGCCATCGGAATAAACCCAGGCGCTGCGCTGCCGCTCTATCATGTTAGTACCTAATAACGCCTTGACTACGTTAAAAGCATACCGGCTTTTAAAATGCAGCAAATGCCCCGAATAGTCAAAACTAAACCCACCGATATTCTTAGAACGGCATAATCCGCCAACCTGTTTTTCCTTCTCAAATATACGGCAATCCCTGCCGATTTTTTGCAGATGCCAGGCCGCGCTTAAACCTGCCAGGCCAGCGCCCAAAATTATGATCCGTTCTTTAGACATTATCAGACAACACCCTGTTCATTTTTTTAGCCATTAAAATACCGGCTAAAACAACTACTCCAATAATCAATGCCCCGGTTAGATTATTAACCTTGCTCAATAATATGCCAGAAAAGGTAAAAAAACAGGTCAGTGTTAACATAAATATTAAAGTTTTCTTATTTGAAAAACCGAGCTTACGAAAACCAAACGCAAAATGATCATCGCTTTTATTAAACGGTGATAATGAACGTCTGATGCGCCTGATAATAAGAAAAATGGTGTCAAAGATCGGTAATCCTAAGATTAACAAAGGAGAAAGAAGCGCTATCGGTTTGTCCAGATGGGCATAGCTGATGCTTATGGCTATGACAGCCAATACAAAACCCAGAAAATGGCTTCCGGAATTACCCATATAAATTTTCGCCGGTGGTAAATTAAAAATCAATAAACTGGACAAGGCGCCTCCCAAAGCCAAAGTCATAATTATAGTATTAACATCGCCTTTTGCAAAACCAATGATCAAAAAAGCAATATCGATAATAAGCGCCGTTAAAGCAGCTAAGCCGTCAATTATATCCAAATGGTTAACCGCGTTAGTAATCCCTATAACCCAAACAAAAGTTATCAAAATGTTAAGGGGCGTTCCGATATAAGCTATTTGCGTGCGCACATTAAATAGGACTAGTATAAATACAGCGATGCCCTGGGCTATTAACTTTGATTTTATAGATAATTCATACTGGTCATCGATTATCCCGGATATGAACATGATAAAAATGGAAATGAGGATCCCGGTAATTTCTTTATCCAGAGTTTTAAACAGGTACAACCCCATAGATATAGAAATGAAAAATGATAAACCAATCCCTATACCGCCCACCAAAGACATCCCCTTAGGCATCAGAATATTAAATCTGGAAGAAATAGTCCTTAATGATAAAAGGAATAAAATTCCGCTTAAAAAAGAGGCTACGGTTATAAAAAAATAGTAATGGCTTGTCATCTTAAATAATTGTATCAGAATTTTTTAGGCAATATGGGTATACGCCGGATTAAAGAGAATAGGCGCGCAAATAATACCTCCGATCTTTTGCGCCCGCTGAATATGCTCCCAATTAAATTATGATAAGTATTTAGCGCCGAAGCCGCTTCTGCCGGATCTATAGGATGCCTGCTGTAAGCGGCTTTTTCAAATTTTAAAGTAAAATCTAAATATGCATTATCCCTGACTACTTTATTTTGCTGTGATAATGACGCATAAAAACGGGGAGACATAAATTTATTATATCTTACCCCAAAAAGGCCCAAAATATCCTGTGAATTCCTATAGATGCTGATTATAAATCCCCGGGCGTTATCCTTCTTGAGAATATTCAACCGGTTGATCTTTTTCAAATTTATTAAATATAAAACAAAAAAATATGCTAACGTTATTAGGATAAGAATAATAACAATATTGCAAATGATCCAAAAAAGCCAACCCAGAGTAAAGATCACGCTAATATTAACCGGGAGACTCTTTATACCCAGGTGTTCTGCGGATATCTGCGTCTCTCCAAAAGATCTCGAAAAAATATACCCTTCCATTATCTTGATAATCCCAGCCTTAGAAATGCGCCATTTAACTAAAGCAGTAATGTCCCGGCGCAGATTATCAGTATAATATCCTTCAGCCTTTATCTTGGCCTTTGCGTTCATCGCTAAACGTGAATTATCCATAGATACGACAATAGAAAGCAGCTTAGGTTCCTTGATAAATAATCTTACCGGTAAAGCCTTTACCCCTTTATATTCCACAGTAACCATAGCCTCCCCCTGCGAAACAGTAGACACTTGGCCTCTCGAAACCCGGGCAACACTACCCGGTAAAGACGACCATTCGCCGGCTAAAGTTACGTCCTGGCTGGAATTATCATTATATACGGCCAGCGCCCTAAAGCTGCCTACTTCACCGAGACTGACTTCCAGGCGATCCGGGGAAGTTTTAATATACGACAAGCTGCTTTTATTCTTATTGCTAACACTATCCTTGAAGGCCTTAATATTATCCAGTATTTTATCCTCAGGACTGAGCTTGTTCTTTTCGTCTTGATTACGCACAGAATCTTCTTTGATCTGCGGAAGACTATCTGATTTGGCTTTAGTTTTTTTATACACACTTATCTTAACAGGCAGGCTTTCTATAAAATCAAGTCCGGATGATACATCAGTTATCCCTTCGGACTTTGCCAGGAAAAACCCATTGTCCCTTGATTGTATTATCTCGTTATCCTTAATATTCCAATTCACCTTCTTAGTAACCTCTTCAACCGAATTGTCATCAAAAGTTCCGAACGCCCGCAAGGCTATGCGCTCATCACGCGTGGTTGATATTAATTCCGGCAAAAGCATAATATTCTTTAAGGCGCGATTCCGGGGAGGATTATAAATTCTGCCAACCTCTATTTCCTGTATTGAACTTATAAAATCCCCGTATTTACAGAATATTTTGAATTTTCCGGGTTCATAGAAACTCAATACATTACTATAATTATCAACGCTGCATTTCCCGCCTTCGCAATACCATTTTACATTAATCGAAAGATCCTTTATTATAGATTTACCCTGGTCATCAATAAAAGTGCCGTAGGCTAAAGGGCTTAAGCTCCCGTTTACCGGCAAGATAGGTTTATAAGGAAGCGTATCAATGCGCAATGGATCATTATTGCCGGGTTTTATATACGATTGTTTTACTTCGACAAAAGAAGGACTGCTGTATATATTTCTATATTTAGCCATGATCTGATATTGACCTTCTTCTTCAGGAATAAAGATGCCGGTTTTTTTAAATTTAAATTTTTTTGGCTCACTGATTATAAATTCGACATCCTGGGTCACATCGGATAATTGATATCCTGGAAGTTCAGCCAAAGCCTTTAATTCAAAAGGAGCATCTACAAATGCATCACAATATTCCGGATAAAGATGCAGGGATGAAATAGGGGACAAATAAATAAATAGGTCATACGGTTTAGGATAATACCAGATATCATCCTTCAGTGAAGCGGGATAACCATATCGGTCTAAAGCTTCTTCCTTGCTTATCCCGGTAATAACCCTGCCAAAGGATGTAGTTAATTCCCGGTAATCAGGCTCGGCGAAATTATCCGATTGATAAGCGAATAACAACGCTAATGAGACTAGGAATAGCAGCCTGAAAGTTTTAAAAATCATTTTTTCAATACTTTTTTAAGTTCTGAGTAGGTGTCGTCAGATATTTTATTAACCACTCTGACCATAACGCCTTTGCTTTTTAATCCTTTATACTGGGCATATATCTCAGTAAAACCAACGGATATGGCGTATACCGTACCATTGTCATTGATGGAAGCCACCTTTGGATTAACAACCAGCCAGCTCACCTCAGGGGTTATTTCCTTTATAAGACGATTTGAATATACCGCTATGGTTTTTATAGAAGTAACCGAACCATTGACTAATATAAGAGATTCGGGCAAAATAAAAATGTTGAGGGTATCTTTATTGGCTAACTTATCCGGTGTAGGAAGTTTTTTCCCTTTTGGATCATTAGAAACCGATTCTTTTGATTCTTCCGCTGCCTTGCTTAGTCCTTTTTCCTTATCCGCATTAATTGACGATTTTAATTTCTGCTTAACATCTGCTGATTCTAAACTTAATTTGGCAGCAGCTAAAGATTGGGTTCTTTCCAGGCTCTCATTTAGCTTATCTTTGGTTTCTTCGTTGATCTGGCCCTGGATAAAAGCCTGGTCCGTTTTTTCCAGGATCTTATCAAGCGAATCTTTAAGCTTATCCTGAGTTTCGGCAGACCTGGCCTTTTCCAGCTCGTTCTCCAGCTGCTGAAGCAGCTCTTTGTTTATCTGATCGACCCTGTTTTCTTTTAAGGTATCTTTAAACTTATCTAGGGAATCATTTATCTGTCTGGCGATATCTTTGAAAAGCGAAGACTCATCTTTTTTATCCAAAACTTCTTTTTTGTCAACCTCCTGTTTCTTAGATGAATACTCCCCTATGGAGTCTATCACCTCCTGTAATTGAATATTGGTTTTAGCGTTATCCAATTTTTTAAGATAGCCGTCTATTTCCTGGGCATCCTCAGGATTTGATTCTCTCAGCTCTTCCAGGGACTTCCTAAGCTGATGGGTTGCCCGGGCTATAATTATCTCTCTCCTGGCCTCAGCTACTTTCTTAAATTCATTCTTAAGCCTGTCGCTATCTTCTTTTGAAATTACTCTTTCCAGGGATACGATCTCTTTCTCAACCCCTTCCATAATTATCTCGAGTTGAGTTAAATTATCAGCCTTGCCCAATTCTTCGTTTAAATTATTCAGCGCATCTCTTTGGAAGTTTGTTAAAGATGGAATACTCTCTATCACATTCTCGACACCCGATTTATTTATCCCTTTCATTGCATCATTTATTTCCTCAAGGCCCAATCTATCTTCGAGCAGGCCCTGAATTTCTTTTAAATAGTTTTTTAATTTATCCCTGGCCTTCTCCGTAATCTCACCCTGGCTGAAAGCCTTGTCTAACTTATCCAACATATCATTGACTTTCCGCTCAACCTTATTTTCATTAGTGGTCGATTCAATTTTTTCCAAATTCTGCCCCAATTGGAACAACGATTCTTTATTTGATTCAGTAATGTTGTTTTCTTTTAAGGCCTCCTTAAACTGGTTATTCTTTTGGTCCAGCAAAAACTCGAGTCTATCTTTCAGGTAATCTTTTGTATCTTTAGGAAGCTTGTCTAAATTATTATTAAGCGCGTCTTTGATCTTAGTAATCTCTTCCTGAGTTGTTTTCAGTTCCCGGGCAGCCTGTATCTCCTCAAGCGATTCCTTGACTCGCTCGATAATATCCTGAGGGAGTTTAGACTGCTCTAATTTATCGATCCCATCTTTATTTTCTTTCGAACTTACCATTTCCTGCTTTAAATCATAGAGCTCTTT
>JAHKAP010000066.1 GCA_018825985.1 Candidatus Omnitrophota bacterium | reverse complement strand
TATTTTAATACATTTTTTAACAAACTGGAAGCGGATTGTCATAATTAATAGATTAAAAGGCTTAAGATAAAATCGATAGATTATTTCTGAATTATATAGCGATTCCTGGTGTTAAAACCTCAAATAAGTATTTATTAAGTATAAATTATTAGGAGAACAAATCTTTGAGAATATCAATTATGCAACCAGGTTATCTACCATGGTTGGGTTTTTTTGAGCTGGTATATAATTGTGACCTTTTTGTTTTATTGGACGATGTCCAATATACAAAAAAAGACTGGAGAAGCAGGAATAGAATACGGACAAAAGATGGATGGATATGGTTAACTGTCCCCGTGTGCATTAAACATAAACAACTCCAGTTAATTAATGAAGCCAAGATCAATCCGTATACAGATTGGCGGAGAAAACATCTAAAGGCATTGGAAATAAATTATCATAGGGCAAAATACTTTAGTAATTACTTTCCATATTTTGTGAAATTGTATGCTCGTGATTGGGAGTATCTTTTAGATCTAGATGCCGAAATAATTAGCTGGCTTATGGACGCCCTAAATATCAAAACTCCCATTATAAAATCTTCGAGTTTAAATATGAAAGGTAGAAAAGAGGACAAGATTATAAATATCTGCAAGAAATTAGGTGCGGCAGAACTCTATGATAGTAAAGCAGCTCAAAATATTTTAGATCTCGACAAATTTAATGAAGAAAAGATTAGAATTAAATTCCAAGATTTTCAGCATCCGATCTACAGACAAACTTATGAACCGTTCCTGCCGTATATGTCCGTAATAGATTTACTTTTTCAATGCGGACCGGAAAGCCTTAATATTTTACTGCATAAATTATGCTAATAAAAAGAAAAAGGGAAATCATCTACTTAGTTATACTGATCATATTATCAGTTTATGCCCATTGTTTTACCAATTCATTTACATTTGAACCTGTTTATTCGCCGTTTTCTGACGCTTCGGAATTATATTCTGTTCAAATCCTATTTGATAGCACCATATTTAAAAATGACCCAGCATTAATAGCCATTATAAATAGTATTAATGTTACATCAAAAATAAAAGGATACATTTGTAATGCAATGTTTTATTTTCTTATGTATTTTTTTTCATTCCCACTTGTTATACAAATAGTATCGATAGTTTTATGTATTTTTTCCACTATATTGATATACAAGATAGGCGTCTACTTATATTCTCGTGATTATGCTTGTTTATCCGCCGGCCTGTTTCTTTTATTTTTTCTTTCTATGGCTACTTTCTATGGTGGGCAGGACAGATGCTTTGGTGCTTTTATATTCTGTATTTTTTTACTATTTCTTGTAAAAGAAAAGTTTATTTTTCTGCCATTTCTGCTTCCCTTAGTAATAATTTTTTATAATTCATTTTTCTTTGTAATGTTTACAATTTGTTTGTTGGCCCCATTTGTATATAAAAAGAATATAAGGGTTAAGCAGTTTCTTTTAATTTTAGCTATTAATATTTTCATATGCTTTCTTTTGATTTTTACGGATAGATTGCAGAACATGATAATGATGAGTCTTCCATTATTGAAAAGCTATAAATACTACTGGTATAATAATATCGTAAATCCATTTAATCCTTTACACATTTTATTGTATTTTATTCTTAACTTAAATGAACATAGCAAGTTATATTCTTATTTAACCTATTTTTTTATTGCCATAAGTTTACTAATTATTGCTTTCAGAGGACGGAAGGCTTTCTGTTTGTATAAAGCAATATGGCTAATGCTTCTGGGCTCCTCCATCAGTTTTCTTATAACATATCCCATTAATCCTGTCCTTGCCTCAAAACAATTTGTGTTTAGCGCGCCTTTATTTTTAGTTTTTTTTGTATCTACAAATATTTCCGGAATTTTAATAAAATACAAAATCAAACCTATTATTTTATTAGTACCTCTGATGTCCATATTTGTGGTATTGCATCCAATCATTGGCAACCAGATAAGAGATTTTAGAAAATATAAACCCGTATATGACTATTTAGAATGTTTGCCTAAGGATACTTTTATTGCCGGTTACCCAAATAGTTTCGTGGTGGATAAAATACCTTTTTTTTCGAAGAGATCTATTTTTTTCTCAGACAATATGGATGATATATTATATTTAGCTTATGGAACAGAAGATTTTAAGGCGCGAAGGCAAAACCTTATCTCGGCTTTATACGCCGGGTCCATAGACGAAGTAAAATTTTTTATAACAAAGTATAAAATAGATTATTTTATTATTGAAACTTCTTATTACGAAAATGCCTTCTACGATCATATAAAATCATCAGTAATACCGTATGATATGCTAACCCGGAGTATAATAAAAGCAAAAATTGATAAAAATATCTTTTTCCTTTTAGAGTTTGCACGTAAATATCATGATTTCGCATTAAGGAGGAATGATGGAGATATTTTTATAGTAAGCTCGATGAGAATCTTATTTCAATGACGACTTGCGGCATGGTCGCTTAACGCTTAGTGTATAAGCTAAACTTCTGAATAAAGTAACGCATAAAAAATAGCTTTTCTTAATATTAATTATAATTTTAAACTCATTAGCTATTACCTATATCTTTGTCAAAATGACGCATAATTTAATATAAATAATGAAGAAGATCAGTATAGTTTGTCCGATCCGCAATGAAGGAGATAACTTAGAAGAATTAATCAACAGAATTTATTCGTCTTTAGGGGAATACTTTATTGATGATAAGGCAGAATTAATTCTAGTTGATGATGGCAGCAATGACGATAGTCTTGATATAATGCGTAAACTATCTAAAAAATTTAGTGGTATAAAAATAATAAATCATAATGCTCCAATGGGCCAGTCCTTAGCGTTAAGTTCTGGTTTAGGCGTTGCAGCCGGAGAAATTGTTATTATAATGAATGGCGATCTGCAGGTTTTCCCGGAAGATATAGTTTTTTTTATCAAGAAGATGGAAGAAGGATACGATGTTGTAAATGGCATTAGGATTAAGAGAAAAGATATACTGTTATTTAAGATAAGTACTAAGGTTCTCGGGTTATTAATAAAAATATTTTTTGACATATCTGTTAAGGATCCCAGTAGTAATTTTATTGCCGTAAGGAATAAATTTATAAATAATATTAAGTTAAAATTTAATGATCACCGCTATATTATTCCTATTCTTTATAATAGGGGAGCGCGCAAAATAGGCGAGGTAGGCGTTAGACATAAATTAAGAGCGAGAGGCCAATCAAAGTATAAATTATCAAAACCATTCTTTGCTATACCAGAATTTATCGGATTCTGTATAAGGGAATTTTGCGGCAGGCCTCGTGTGTAATATCATTAATCTACTAACCCTTCACGTTAGAATCGGTTATTGTTAGCGGCTATATAAAGTTATTTTCATGAATAGCAATAACCATGTGTAAGCTAAAATATCAATCCGGCAATAAATTATCCAAATAATATCGGGTTTTATCTTAATAATTACCTTAAACTTAAGCAGATTTTAGACTAAGGGAAAATAAGATTAGTGTGCGTGTAGTATCCACTATGTAACGTAGTAATATTGGAGAGGATATTCGAATGGCAAGAAAGGATAATTTTCGTGGATAATGATGAAATATTTAAGAATACCATCATTAGAGAAGGTAATAGAGAATATTTTCGTGATATGTTTGGCAGTGATTTTGGGCATTTCACGGAAAGAAGTAAATAACTATAAGCAGAAAATTTAGCAAATATTATTATAAGGGAAGCGTTTAAGAAGAGTAATGATCCGTATTAATTAAGGTGTTTTAGGTTAGAATAGCGCAAGATAAGTCCTGGCCAGTTTTAATTATATAATTATTCCTAGAATGATCCACCAGAGAAAAGAGGCTTCAGGCAGAAAGAATGAAAAATCCGCGAGATTATGGATTAAGAATATAGCGGCCGAGGATATAAGGCATATAGTTATTCTATTATTAATTTTATCGCTTACACTGCGTAATGCCTGTTTTAAGCCCGTAATAGCCAGCCAAATAAATGATACTAAGCTTAAAATTCCCAGCTCTGCCCAGATCTGAAGATAAGAATTATGGGCGTAGCGCGAATCTATGAGATTAAAATTGCCCGGGCCTGTTCCGAATAACGGATATGCGGCGATTATCTTGAGGGTATTCAGCCAGTAATTCAACCTCATTGTAGTAGAGAATAAGGGCGTTAAATGCTGTTTTCCGGCCAGGGATCTGAGTATAAAAACCAGCGTGACTATTGCGGATAAAGCCAGTATTAAAACTAATTTTTTCTTTGTTCCCTTGGTTTTTAAATAAAGATATAAAACCAAGCCGCAAAACAGGCTTACTAATGCGCCCAGTGATCCGGTTAATAGCAAGGCCAGAAATAACGGGATAATTACCCAGCTGTGTTTCTTTTCTATAAAAGCAAGCGGGATAACCATGGCCAGGTATCCACCCAGGATATTTGGCGTTACAAATGGAAAGAATACTCTTCTGCTTTGGATATAATCTAAAATAAAGTTTGAAGTAGGCCCGCGTCGGGCTAGGTATTCAGAAATGTGCCTGAAGCCGAAAAAATATTGATAAATAGATAGGATACCGATAATAGCCGCGGAAAGAAGAATGAAACGGATGACCGAGGTCTTATCTTTATCGGTAAGGGTCAGTGCGGTTATGAATATAAGTATCCCGCTTAAATATTTATAGATCTCTCCAAGGCTGTTTGCAATGTTAGTCGAAAAAAACGTTGAAATGGTGAGCCCTAAACAGAATATAACGAGCGGTTTCTTAAGAGGGGTTAACTTTTCCAGGGGCAGGCCTTTGCGCATTATCCAGGCAGCCAGGAAAGCCAGTAAACAAAAAGAGTAACTGGAATTAAGATAGGGAAAGGCCAGGGATGAAATGAATGGCCGGAAAAAGATAAAGATTAGTAATAAGCCTAGCATTATGTTATAATTTTATTTGATAATGGATGAAAAGTCAAATAGATTAATCAGCGTTATTGTGGTGACTGCCGGCGTAAAGAATTATATATTCTCCTGCCTGGATTCTCTAAGCAAACAAAATTACCCTGAGATCGAAGTTATTGTGATTGACAATTCCCGCGCCCCTGTTTTAGGCTCCCGGATTTTATCCGAATATCCTTTTGTCAGGTTATACCTCAGCCCAATAAGCCTATCTTATTGTGAGTCTTTAAATGTCGGGATAGGATCGGCTAAGGGCGAATTCATCTTGTGTCTTAATGATGATGTTGTTCTGACTAAGGAATTTATTGGCCAGGCAATAAGGGGTTTTGATATTAGCAAAAGAATCGGTATGGTTAGCGGAAAGATCCTGCGTTTTGACGGTAAGTTGATTGATAGCACGGGTTTATATTTAAGTATATGGCGAACAGCTAAGGAGAGAGGGTATGATAGCTTGGATATAGGCCGGTTTGATAAGCCGGGTTATATTTTTGGTGTTACCGGAGCGGTTGCTTTTTACCGCAGGAAAATGCTGGAGGATATTAAAACATTAGGAGAATATTTCGATACAGATTTCGGGTTCTTTTATGAAGACTTAGATATTGCATGGCGGGCCAATAATGCCGGCTGGAAAGGGTATTATATTCCTCAAGCGATCGCTTATCATGCCCGGGGCGGGACTGCCAGGCGGGAGAGGGGTGGAGTTAATAGAAAATATGCCCGCCTGTATTTAAATGACGGATTATATTTTGATTTAATCAAAAACAGATACCTGACTATAGTTAAAAATGAAAGCTTGCCGGGCCTTTTGATTTATTTTCCGTTTATTATTGCCTATAGTGTTTTCTCCTGGTTTTTTACTTTTTTATTCCGGCCTGTCTTATCGGTCCGGTTGCTATTAAGGCCTATCCAGCTAAGAGCTGCTTTTAAAAAAAGGCGGGTAAGATAAGTATAATTTAACATCCTTTTTCAAGTTATAATTATACTGCTATGAACGATCTGGAATTTGCCCATAAATGCTCAAGCGGCGACAAGCGGTCCTGGGATCAATTTGTAAATAAGTATTCCCGCCTGATCTACAAATATATCTGCAGTGTATTTAAATCCGGTGGACTGACCTTAGATCAGGATAGTATCAGCGATACTTTTCAGGAGATTTTTCTTTCCCTATGCAAGGATGATTTTAAGAAATTAAAAAGTTATCAGTCTAAGAACGGCTGCAGCCTGGCCAGCTGGTTAAGGCAGGTGGCTATCAACGCCGCGATAGATTTTTCCCGGAAACTAAAGCCAATGGTCTCTATTGAGCAGGAGGATGAGGAAGGTTTAAGCCTGGAAGATCTCCTGCCCGGAAATTTACCCATAGCCAGGGATATGATTTTCAGCCAGGAGAAAATGCTGCAGCTTGTGGATTGCATTCACGGTCTGACCAAAGAAGATAAATATTTTTTAGAACTGTACTTGAACAGGGGCCTTTCTTTAATTCAGATAAAGCGGTATTTTAAGTCTTCCCGCGGGTTAGTAGATATGCGCAAGTCCAGGATTATTGATAGACTAAAGGATTGTTTTAAAAGCAAAGGTTTTAAGTTAGATTTTTGAATAATTTGCGTCTATTAATATAGGAGAGGAATAAGCGATGCCGGATAAATTAGAGAAATTGATTAGGTTAGTTTATAGAAGATCGAAACGCGCTCGTCCTGCGGCGGCAGAAAGCCATCCTGATGAAGAAGATATAGCTTGTTTTTTAGAGGAGAGGCTTTCGCAGGAAGAAAAGGAGCACGTTTTGGGGCATTTATTTAATTGCGATGTTTGTATGGAAAACTTAGCGATTCAGTTGAGATTGCATCCGGTTAAAGAAGGGAGAGTCCCCTTAGAGCTGCTAAAACAGGCTAAGGATATGGTAAGCCAGAAATCAGATAATCCAGCCTTAGAGGTGATCTTAAAATTAAAAGACCAGGTGATTGAAATTCTAAGTTCTACCGGTGATCTTTTTTGGGGAGCGGAAAAGGTACCTCTTCCGATATTGCGCGGCAGCCCAATGAAAGAGTTCAAGGATGAAGTAACCATCTTAAAAAATTTTAACGGCATGGTTGTGGAGGTTAAGATAGAAAATAAGCAGGGCAAGGTTTTTAAATTAAATATCAAGGTAATGGAAAAGACTAACCGGAAAAAGATCAAAGATCTGAGGATCACTCTTATCAAAGGTGGCGTTGAATTGGAATCCTATTATACTGATTCCGGCAGGGTTATCTTTGAGCATGTATTGCTGGGTAAATATAAGGTTGAGATATATGCTCCGGATACCAGGCTGGCTTCAATGATCTTGGATATAAAGGTTTAAGAATATGAATCCTGACCACAATATTATGGTTCTTGAGGTATTAAAACAGGAAGATGGTTTAAAAACCGGTATCTTTGAACAAAAGGAGGTTGTTCCTACTGTAAGGAATTATACCCAGGTCAGGATTTCCTGGGAAGAGATCGATAGGTTATGCCAGGAAGAAGTCCTGATTTTAAATCAGGCGGATAAAGCAGGTCTATTGGATCAGGAGTCGGCCGGCAATCTTAAAAAAATCGGCCAGTTGCTCTGGGATAATTTATTTAGCCGTCAGGTAAAAGATAAATTAAAATCAGCCGGTCCCGGCGGCTTAATATTGTCATTAGACGAGGAATTGATTAGCATCCCCTGGGAACTTTTGTACGATGGGGCAGATTTCCTTTGCCTTAAATTCAGCCTGGGAAGGCTGGTCCGAACTAAACAAAATCCGGATCTGCCGGAATATCGCAGCCTTAACCCTAGGCTTAGAATGCTGATATTGGCTAATCCTACCAATGACCTTAAATCTTCTTATTCGGAAGGTTTAAATATCAAAAACCAGTTTGACCGCAAAAGAAAACAGGTGAGTATTGATTTTAAATCTACCTCCGTCGATACTTTTTATGTTAAAAAGAACCTGCGTGATTACGATATCGTGCATTTCGCCGGTCATTGTGAATATGATGCGGGCAACCCCAAAAACAGCGGCTGGTTGCTGGAAGACGCCAGATTTACGGCCAGGGATATCCTAACCCTTGGTGAGACGGCAGCTTTACCGGCCCTGGTATTTTCTAATGCCTGCTATTCTGCTAAGGCCTTATCTGGGTCATTGGATACGCATTACCAACGCAAGTCATACAGCCTGGCCTCGGCTTTTTTATTCTCCGGGGTCAGGCATTATATCGGGACTATCCGCAAGATAGAGGATAAGGCAAGCCTTATTTTTGCCGAAGAATTTTACAGCCGTTTGATTTACGGAAAAACTGTGGGCGAATCTTTACGTTTGGCCCGCATGAAATTGATCAGGGAATTCGGGATAGCCTCGATTTTCTGGGCCAGCTATCTTCTATACGGAGACCCAAATTTTTCCCTTTTTAAAGATAAGGTTAAATTACCGCTAAAAATAAAGTTGATCAATAGGGTTCATTCTCATAAGAAAGTATTATATGGGATAATCTTAGGTTTAATTTTAACCGGGCTGTTGATTTTTCTGCACAGTTGGTTGCCTACAATGAACCCCGGGACTTACCTTTTGTCCATTAGGTCCCAGAGGATGTTTAATCAGGGCAGGAATGAGGAGGCTATCCTGGCTTCTAATCGGATAATCAAACAAGACCCTGAATTCATAGCGGCTTATTCTTTATTAGGTGATACTTATCAGAGACAGGGCAGGTTTAACCAGGCTTTAAAATATTATTTTGATTATGCCGCTCATAGCCAGAAGAGAAATGATAAAAATAATTTGGCTGCCGCTTATCTTAAGATCGGCTGGCTTTATCAGCAAATGGGCGAATACGTCAAGGCGTTTGATTTTTACAATAAAGCTTTAAGTTTAAGTTTAGAGAATAAGGATAAACTTAATCAGGGGGCGGCCCTAAGGAAGATGGCGGTTTGGCACATGGATAAAGATGATAATAATAAAGCCTTGGAGTTATTGATGAAAAGCTCCCAGATAAACCAGGATAGGCAGTTTTTGCCCGGGCACAGGTTTAATTTAGCCTGCGATTATTTTGATATTGGGCTGGTCTTTACGAATAAGGACGATTTTGTTTCGGCCAGGGAGTTTTACGGTAAGAGCCTGAAGCTGTTTGAGAGGATGAGATTAAAGCATGAATTAAGCGATTATTATTTTAACCTCGGGGAGATGTATCTTATCGAAAAACAGCACCAAAAAGCCCTTGACTGTTATTCGCAAGGGCTTAAAATAGACCAGGCTCAGGGTAACTTGCCTAGTATCGCCGCCGATTATAATATGATCGGCGAATTATACCTGGATATGGATAATTTAAAAGATGCTCAGGAATGTTTTAATCAGGCTGTCTCGGTTGCTTTGAACACGGATGACCGGTTAGACCTGGCCAATGCTTATTATAACCTGGGCGCGTTATATAAAAAGACCGGCCGGAAGAATAAAGCCCGGGAATATTTCAGGGATGCCCAGGAGATATTTAGCAGGGTTGATACTTCGGATTACCAAAGGATAAAAAAAGAACTATTAGAGCTGGATAATTAGGATTATTTAGAAGAGTTTATTTTATGGCCGAACTGAACTTTTCGCGGATCAATTTTTACAGGAAACTGGATTTAGCCATCCATTTTCTGGTGGCTGTAATTATCTCATCCGTAATTTATTTAAAGACAGGAAAAATATCTTATGTAGCCGCATTTTTGGCCGGGAGTATTTTTATAGATCTGGACCATTTTATCGACTATTTTCTATATTTTAAGAATAAATTCAGTCTGAGTGATTTTTTAAAATGCACCTACCTTAATTCAGGAAAGGTGTATGTTTTTTTTCACTCCTGGGAAATCAATATCCTGATTTTTACGCTAGGTCTTTTTTTTAACTCAACAGTACTGTTAATGCTTTCTTTAGGCCTAACCTTTCATCTTATAGTGGATAATTTTTTCAGGAAAAATAAATTTTACTGTTTTCTTATTTACAGGAAGATAAATAAATTTGATATAGAAACGCTTTTGCCTGAACTTTACCCTTATTATAGAAATTTTTAATAATCCAACATCTCTTTTTTGTTCGTTTAATCAACGATTGGGCAGGGGATTCTATATAAACTCCACTGGGAAAGGTAATGTTTGTTAATGAATTTTAAACTCGAAAAAAATTTCGTAAAAAAGCGCCTATTCACCTTGATCTTAATAAACATACTTCTGTCTTTTATGATTTCTGGAGCTTATTTATTACTTAACAACACCCTTAAAAATAACGGGAATTGGCTTGTGTCTAAGACTGAACTTAAAAATTATGTCATGGGTTCAAAAGAATATTTATTGGGAACGCAGGCTTTAGCTCAGTGTCATTTGAACCTGGGTGCGTGGCATGGTTTTCAGGAGGTAATATATAAAAATAAGATCGATCCACGGGCAATAGAATTCAGGTTTTTGCTGAGGGGCAGTTCATATCTATACTTTATTTTTCACAAAAGCGATGAAAAGTTTTCAGGTGTGCGCATTAGCAGGAACGGGTTATATAAAAGCATTTATTTTAACGCATATAGCAATGGGGAGTTTATTGATAAAACAGAACTTTTGACAGACAATTTAGGAGAAGGAAGATGGAATAACGCAAAATTAGTATTTCAGAATGAGGGCGCCTCTTTTTACATTAATAATAAGTTGATAGGATTTTTTAAAGAAGATCTTTCAGGTAGGCAATCTTTTGGTTTTAGGGCAGGAGCCAGACGGACGCTTGTAGACGATTTATTAATTAAGCAGAATGATTCGCGAGAGCCGATTCGGGATTCCTTTTGTAATATTAAGTTTTTGCCGCGTGTTTTTCATATAGTTTTAATCATGATAGGGATAATAAATTTGGTTATTTTCTTTATACTGAAAATCGGAACGCGCCGAGCATTGTATTATTTGTTTGCTATTGATATTTTTATATTGCTGGCATCTGTTTTTTTTATATTGTTCGTTAATTATTATATTGTCGGCCGCTACCCAAAAGATACTTGGAAGGGGGTTTTAAAATTGGCAGCAAAAGTCAATGCAAATATTATAGATCAATATGTGATTAATGCCGATGCAGATATTTACCGGATTATTTATATGGGGAGTTCTCAAGCCGCTGGTTCGGGAGCGAATAGAAAAAATGATACATTTGTTAATTTAGTGGAACGCAGGTTGAATAAAAAAAATAGCGGGAAGCCGCGGGTAAAATTTATTAATACGAGCGTATGCGGATCGAACTCTTCCATTCTTCTTAAGTACTATAAGAATAATTGGATTAAGCTCAATCCAAAAATAACAGTTGTGCATTTGTCCAATAATGACAAAGATCCGAAGATATTTAATGATAATCTACAAGAAATCGTTAATTTGAATAAGCAAAATGGCATAAAAACTATTTTTGTGCTTGAGGCTAATTCGATAGAATATAATTCAGGGGGACTTACTTTGCATAAAGTAATGAGGCGCGTTGGTAAGGAAAATAATATTTTGACCATCGATCTCCATCAATACCTTAAACAAAAATACGACACTGGTATACTTTGGTGGGATAAAATTCATTTGGCCCAATTCGGACATGAATTGACCGCCGATTTTCTTTCGGATCATATAGCTAACGTTATCAATTCTACGCTGGCAGCATCCGATAGCCTGATAACTGTTTCGGTTCGTTAGCCCCTCCATTTTTATCCTAAAAAAAACCTGTAAAAATAATATTATAATTTTATTGTTAGATTAGCCTATCTTCCGCGTCTATTAATATAGGAGGTGGGAGATATGAAAAAATACGGGTTGATTTTGGCTTTAGTTTTTCTGGTTCTGGGTTTTGTCCCGGGCGTTTTGGCCCAAGAAAGCGAATGGGAAGATGTCAGCCGGGGCGAGTCGGATTTCCGGGCAGTATTATTTCATCCTTATAAGCAGAATATCATTTATGCCGGCACCGGAAAGAGCGTTTTAAAAAGCGAAGACAAAGGCAATAGTTGGAGAGAGGTCTTATCCATTTCAGGCAGAGATAAGAAAGTAAATTATTTATTATTCAGCCCCAAAGATATTAATTGTATTTATGCCGCAACCGGCGCAGGGCTTTTTTACAGCACTAACGCAGGCGGGAGATGGAGCAGGATTTATAAAGGTAAGGATTACCTGGAAAACGATTGCACTTGTCTGGCTGTTTTGCCTTACGGGATCTACCTGGGTACCAGGGCAGGGCTTATCTTTAGTAAAGATAAGGGCAGAAGTTGGCAAAAGGTTCCCGGGAAACCGGGACAGAGCCAGATTTACGCAATAGCCTGCAGCTTAAAAGAGCCGGATTATATCTATACCGCCTGCGCTGCCGGCATATTTAAAACTAAGGATGCCGGAAAATACTGGGAAATGGTTTTTCAGGGTAAATCAACGGATAGAGATGGTCCTGATCAGGAAGAGCCTGAAGATGAAGAGGAGGAGGAATGCTTTTCAGGCGTAAGCTATATGTCTATCGATCCGGTTAATTTAAATCTTGTTTATTTAGCTGTTCAAGGAAGAGTCTACAGAAGCCCTGACAAAGGGCAAACCTGGGAAGCGTTTAGCAGTACGGGTTTATTGGGCCGCAGGGTGTATTTCATTTTAACTGCGGACAATACCTTGGTCTATGCCGTAACTGAATCCGGTATATTCAAGTATTACCAGGAACGCTGGATAGAGGTATCGCTTAGGCTTATACCGCAGAAAATAAATTTTCTGGCAGCGGGTAGCCAAAATTATTTATATGCAGCCGCGGAAAAAGGGTTATTTAGGTCCAGGATAATCGAAAACAGGGCTGATAATCAGGATAATATCACGAGTTTGTATTTTAAGGGCGAGCCAGGGATTGATGAAGTCCAGCAGGCTGCAATCAAGTACGCGGAAGTAGAAATAGAAAAGATCAAAGAGTGGAGGAAGAAAGCCGCAAGAAAGGCCTGGCTGCCTAAAATCTCTGCCGGTATGAATAGGGATGTTTCTGATTTATATCATTGGGAAGGCGGCTCTACTACTAAAGCCGAAGACGATATATTGCGGAAAGGCAGGGATTCTTTAGACTGGGATATAAGCTTTAGCTGGGATCTGGGAGAGCTGATTTGGAACCAGGATCAGACTTCTATTGATGTCCGTTCTAAACTTATGGTGCAATACATGAATTGGAACATCAGTACGATAGTTATTTAGAATTTACGATAAAAAGTAAAGAATTATTATGTCCTCAAGCTATATAAGCCTGAGGATTTTTTGTTTATTGATCAAGAAAGTAATGTTAAGTCAAGAGGTTATAGGAGGTTACGAGAAATGATTCCTACAGGCATATCACCTACAGAAGCAGCTTTTGAAGTTATTGGTTTGGTTAACGCCAAGTCAATAATAGATTTTCTGTTTTTTGAGACCCAGATAGGAGCAGTTGTTTTTCTTATTGGAATGTTGACCGCTTTGTGGAGATCAGTCAAAGAAACAGAT
>JAHKAP010000065.1 GCA_018825985.1 Candidatus Omnitrophota bacterium | reverse complement strand
CCATGGCCTCAATTATGGATACCGGTGTCCCTTCATTTAAAGAAGTCAAAGCAACAATATCTAAGCCGGAATAAACTTTAACCAGATCTCTCTGCCAGCCCAAAAAATCAACATAATCCGATATACCCAATATTCGGGAATAACCTACTAATTCCTTCCTTAATTCCCCGTCGCCAATAATCTTAAATCTCAGGTCAACCCCAGGATTTTCTTTTAAAAGCTTGGCTGCCGATTTTAGAAATAAATGGTGGTTCTTAACAGGAACTAACCTGCCTACAACACCTATGGATAAAACATCGTTATCTCTTAGAGTTATATCCAAGAATTTATCCAATTCAAATCCTAAAGGAACAACCTCAATTTTATTAGCCTTGGAAATACCCAGCAAGATAAGCTCATTTTTGACTGCCGCGCTTACCGTTATTATCTTAGAAG
Source organism: Candidatus Omnitrophota bacterium (assembly GCA_018825985.1). Lineage (GTDB taxonomy): Bacteria > Omnitrophota > Gorgyraeia > Gygaellales > Profunditerraquicolaceae > JAHKAP01. The sequence continues at coordinate 2,706 of JAHKAP010000065.1, read as the reverse complement.
TAAAATAAGATAATACCCGCTCAATATAAATGAATAATTTTGTCTTAAAAAAGCTGAAATATCCCTCGAATACGTGACCGTGAAAAGTATGAACAAGCCTTATTTTTCTATTGCTTAAGAGATTGCAAATATTATAAATAATCCCCGATGCCCTGCCCAAAGTTCCGGCCTTAGCGGTATGAGTATGGATTATATCCGGTCTTAAAGTAAAGATTAATCTTAATATCTTCAAAAAAGATACTGAATCATTAAAAAAGTTAAGCTCACGCCTCAATTGAGGTATAAAAAAAGGTTTTACATCCTTCTCCAGGGCATAATAAGACATATCCCCTTCATCTTTGCCTATACTGCCACAGACAAGTAATGATTCAAAGCGAGCCTGATCTAACCCCTGAGTAAGCAGGATAGTGTGAATTGCCGGACCGCCGATATTCAATCTGGCAATCAATCTTAGTATCTTAATTTTGTTCATTAAAACTCAGGCAGGTATTAAGAACGTTTGTTGGTCTTTAAATAGTTAACTATATCTTCTATTATCGCTGGCAGGGTATAAGTTAGTTTAAAACCAATCAATTTGTTTATTTTAGATGTGTCAGGGACTCTGCGCTGCATATCTTCAAAACCATCTTCATAAGCCTTTTCATAAGATGTATAGGTTATTCTGGACCTGCTCTTAGTTACCCGGATTATCTCTTTAGCCAGCTGTTCAATACTAATTTCTTCCTGGCTTCCAATGTTAAAAACTTCGCCAACCGCCTTAGGTTCCCCTATTAATTTGACCAGGGTTTTAACCACATCTTTGACATGTATAAAGCAGCGAGACTGTTTACCTGTGCCATATACAGTCAACGGTTCATTTATCATGGCCTGTTCCACAAATCGCGGGACAACCATACCATAAGTCCCAGTCTGACGGGGACCAACAGTATTAAATAAACGCACTATCACCGAAGGGACGTCTCTTTGCTTCCAATAAACATAGGCAAGCATTTCATCTACCGCCTTGGCAGTGGAATAGCTCCACCGGGTCTTTAAGGGAGAGCCTAAAATCCGATCGTCGTCTTCTTTTAAGGGTCCGTTTACATTCTTTCCGTAAATCTCCGACGTAGAAGTAATCAACACTTTTTTATGGTAACGGTAGGCCATCTCTAATACTATTTCACTGCCTTTGATATTAGTGGTTAAAGACTCTAATGGTTTTTTAACTATTAACTCTACCCCCACAGCCGCAGCCAGATGAAAAATGATATCACTTTTTTCTACCAATTTATCCATCAGGTTTTCATTTAATATCGTGTCAATCACTAGTTCAAAGTTGGGGTTTTTCTCCAAGGGCTTAATGTTTTCCAATCTACCGGTAGATAAATTGTCTAAGATCATAACCTGATGGCCGCTATTTATTAATTCTTCGGCCAAATGTGACCCAATAAACCCCGCACCCCCAGTTATTAATACCCTCACCTAACCATTCCTTTCATAAATATGATAATCTTATAAATGCAATTTTCTGCCGTAGTTTGAAACTTTATCTATGAAACTTTGACCATTTTGTTATATTGTACAATAATTATTAACGTAACGCAATACTAGACTTGTCTTTCTAATTCCCCGCCAGTCAGCGTTACAAAATAAACCACTTATTCCTAGGAAAAATAATATTGACCTAATAAACCAAGCTGAGTTCCCTATTTCCGCATGAAATAACAATAATAAAAATATATTTGTCAAAATTGCGGAAACAATAATAATACTTATTGTTTGTATAGGTAAAAACGGGCTCTTTTTTTTTATCATTCTTTTTATCCAAATTATTGCGCCTGTATTTTCATAATTATTTACCATAATCAGAAAACTTCCGGGGATATATAATAACTTCCTAAAAAAAATACTTTTCATGGCAATACGGATGTAACTACCGATACCTGCTTCAAACATGTTTCTAATAAAGCTATTCCGGAAGTTAGTTTTTAATCTTTTATAAAAAGCCTTCATTAACATAAATAGTCGGCTATTTCGAAATACTATATTATAATCTCGCTCCAATAAAGAATAACCAAAGTGAATCTTTATTGCTAATAGTAAGAAGAAACTGCTTTTTGCCGCATGCTTGAACATTTTTTATTTATCCTTCGATACCGGAGATAGAACCTGTTATCACATATAACCCAGAGTTAAATGTAATCTGGCCTCCTATCAACACCGGTGAATTCTTAAAATACAGCGCGCCGTCTTTTTCACTACATAATATTTCTATTGACGCAATTATATCTTTATAGTAAGGATCGTTAATAAAAATAATCTTGTTCTCTTGCACCTTTAGAACTGACACCTGAGACGAGCTAGCTTCTAGAATCTCAATCAATCTCCCCACTATCCTACCGGCGTAATCCTTTTCAATATGCCCCTTAGCCACTAACGGGTTAATCTCAGGAGGCATTCTCAGGAACTTAACCTTTACCGTTAACCACTTCTCCTTAACATATAAAACCGGAACAACAATAGCAGTATACTTATTAGTGGTAAGAATAAATTGTGAATTTAAATCAATCGGAATATCTTTATAATACATAACGCTATTTCTTATCTCTGCCTTCAGTTTTATTTTAATAGGCACTTCTCTTAAAATAGAACTTTCCGTAAATACCAATGCTTCATTATTATCCGTACCTTTTCCTAAGCTAATTTTATATCTGTATGGTTTATCTT
>JAHKAP010000007.1 GCA_018825985.1 Candidatus Omnitrophota bacterium | reverse complement strand
TTATGCTTCAGTAACATCTCTTGCGGGGTCATGTTAGGTTCTCCTTTCTGGTTATTGGTTCTTCCAAACTAATTATACCAAAAAGGTTAACATGATCCCGTTTTACTTCCAATATGTCAACACATCTCCGAGCGAGTTCATCTTGTGCGTGTTCGGCTCGGCAGGCTGGCGGCTGGGTGGGGGCAGCCGCCAGCCGTTTGCGTCCAATTTACGCATTTAAAAAATAACAGTTGTCCGCTATATCGCCTGTGCTACGTAAAAAACTACTTGGACGGCGCTATGCCGAGTCTCTTGCGAATATAGACTCAGAGAACTGCGAACAATAGGATATATTGAACAAGGCAATAATAAAGTTTAGCGGAATTTTAAGCTTACCATCTGTCTTTTCTTGAAGTAAATAATGAATCTAGGTTTCATAAGAAATAACTTGACAAAGATAACAGCGCGAGGTATATTTATAAATGGAAATGATTTTCATTAATTCTAACTAAAAGGATGAAGGGACTAATTATAAATATGCCGAGAGGTAATTGTCAGGGGCAAGGATGGTGGCACGGCAAGTTCAGGGATTGCGGATATCGGCTTACTATAGGCCGGGAAGCGATACTTGATATTTTATCCAGGTCAGAAGGACATTTAAGCGCGGAGGATATATACATAAAAGTCCACCCGAAATATCCGAATGTCGGGCTTACCACCATTTACAGGACATTGGATGTGCTATCTAATCTTGGTATGGTCTATAAGCTTGATTTCGGGGATGGAAGGGCTCGTTATGAGCTGGCAGAGGGACCCAAGGGGGCGCATCATCATCATCATTTAGTTTGTACCGGTTGTAACAGTGTGATCGATTATACAGACTTTATTGATGAGGAGGTGGAGCTTTTACAGCAAACAGAAAAGGGCTTGGGTAAAAAGTATAATTTTAAAATCAATAACCACGTTATTCAATTTTACGGCTTATGCGGTAAATGCAGCGTAAATAAATAACCGCTATATTTTTTTGCTTATTAATGGAAATGGTTTTCAATATCAAGAAGGAGGTGATAGATATGCCAGGATATGATGGAACAGGGCCTAGAGGACAAGGATCAATGACTGGTGGAGGCAGAGGATATTGCGTTATGCCTGTTGGGGAGGCAGGAAAAGAGTCTGGAAAAGTGGTTTTTGAGGGGGGAGGCAGAGGTAGGGGGCGACGTAATTGTTTCTATGTCACAGGGCTTCCCGGCTGGATGAGGCTGCAAAGAGGAATGCAGGCGTTTGGCGGTTTTAGCCGAGCAGTTTCCAAAGAAGAGGAATTAGATATATTAAAAAGCCAGGCTGATCTCTTAAAGCAAAAGCTTGAAAATATACAAACACGTATTAATGATTTAGAGAGCAAGAAAGGAGTTAATTAAATATGAGAGTCGGAGTCGTGTTGGAAGATGAAAATGGAGTACAAGGCGATGTCTGCGCGCATTTCGGGCAGTGTAAGTTTTTTCTCTTAGCGGATATTGATAAAGATAAGAAGAAGATAATCAGCACTCGCATTGTGTCTAATACCGCTGTGCATGGCGGCGGCGGATGCGTCGCAGTAGATGAAATATTAAAGTATAAAATTACGCATATTATTGCCGGTGGCATGGGGATGGGCGCGCAGCAGAAATTCGCTAACGCAGGCGTGCAGGTATTCGGTTATGAGGGAAATGTAAAAAAGGCGCTTGACGATTTCCTGAATAATGCTTTAGGCGGCCTTGATGCATGTGAACACCATGGCGAAAGCGGCGGATGTCAGTAAGCGCCCGGATATACCGGATATATAGGATTGGCCGGTGTTTCGTTTTCTACTAAAAAAAGGAGGTATTAAGAGATGGAGAATAATACTGGAGTAGTTAATCGTATTCCGTTGATCGGAGAAAAGGCGCCTGCATTTGAGGCGGATACCACGCAAGGTAAGATTAAGTTTCCTGATGATTATAAGGGCAAGTGGGTTATTTTATTCAGCCACCCGGCAGACTTTACGCCGGTTTGCACCACAGAGTTTATGACATTTGCGACTATGGAAAAGGAGTTTGAGGCTTTGAATTGTAAACTGATCGGTTTATCCATTGATAGCCATTACAGCCATATCGCCTGGCTTAGGACTATCAAAGAAAAGATTGAGTATAAAGGCATGAAGAACGTTGAGATAAAATTTCCGGTTATTGCGGATGTTAAAATGGATGTCGCAAATAAATATGGCATGGTTCAGTCTGCGGCCAGCGACATCAGCCCGGTACGCGCCGTGTTCTTTATGGATCCGGAAGCGAAAGTCAGAGCGATGATTTTTTATCCTTCGTCAATGGGGCGTAATTTTCAGGAGATCAAACGTATGATTATCGCTATGCAAACCGCCGATACCCACAAAGTCGCTACTCCCGCTGATTGGCAGCCAGGTGATGATGTAATTGTTCCGCCACCGGGAAGCTGCGGCGCGGCAAAAGACAGGGTAGATAACGCCCAAAAAGAGGGGATTAAATGCCTTGATTGGTTTTTATGTTTAAAGCCGCTCAAGCTGAAATAATTGCAGGAAGGAAGGTTTAAATGAAAATATGCATAACTTCACAAGGAAGCAGTTTGGATTCACAGGTTGACTCGCGTTTTGGGAGGTGTCAATATTTTATTTTAGTTGATTCTGATTCTCTTAAGTTTGAGGCAATTGAAAATTCTAACATAAATCAGTCAGGAGGGGCCGGTATCCAGTCCGGTCAGCTTGTGGCGTCTAAAGGCATAAAAGCAGTTTTAACCGGCAATGTCGGCCCGAATGCTTATCAGACGCTTAATGCGGCAGGAATTGCTATTTATACGGGAGTAAGCGGAAGCGTGAAAGATGCGATAGAAGCGTATAAATTAGGGAAACTTAAGAAGACAGAATCTCCAAGCGTAGGTTCAAAGTTTGGAATGCCGGGATCAAATAAATAGTAAGGAGGAGCTAATATGGCGGCAAAAGTAGACAAGAATAAATGTAATGGATGCGGCGCGTGTAAAGATATTTGTCCTGTTAATGCGATAAAGATAGAGAATAAAAAAGCCGTAATCAACGATGATTGCGTGGGCTGCGGCGTTTGCGTAGATCAGTGTCCAAACGAAGCAATTTCAATTTAGGAGGCTTAAAGAGCATGCGTAAATATTTGTTTAGTTCAGAATCAGTAGGAGAAGGGCATCCTGATAAATTATGCGATCAAATATCAGACGGGGTGTTAGATGAAGTTTTAAGGCTTGACCCCAATAACGAAAAAAGCAGGGTTGCCTGTGAGACCTACGTTACGATGGGTCTTTTAATCGTTGGGGGGGAGATTACGACCTCCGCCTATATTAATATCCAGAAACTTGCCCGCGAGATTATTAAGAATATAGGTTATACCCACCCAAAGTATGGTTTTGATTGCCAAACCTGCGCTATCGTGAATACCATTAACAGCCAGTCTCCGGATATCGCGCAAGGGGTAAATACCGGAGGGGCTGGGGATCAAGGGATTATGTTTGGTTACGCGTGCAATGAGACCAAGGAGTATATGCCGCTACCGATAATGCTTGCTCATAAATTGGTAAAACGCATGGCTGATGTCCGCAGAGCCAATATTCTAAAATATTTAGGCCCTGATTGTAAATCGCAGGTTACCGTTGAATATTATGATGGTAAGCCCAAACGCATAGATGCAGTTGTGCTTGCCTGTCAGCATACAGAGGATATTTTGGATAAAACGGGAAAACATATTACTCTAAAAGCGCGTAGGGAGCTTATTGATATTGTAACTAAGCCAATTCTAAAGCAATTCATAGATAAGGATACGAAATATTTTGTTAATCAGACGGGTAAGTTTTTAATCGGCGGGCCGCAATCCGATACCGGGATGACCGGCAGGAAAATTATTGTGGATACATATGGCGGGACTGTTGCCCATGGCGGCGGGGCATTTTCAGGAAAGGATCCGACCAAGGTTGATCGTTCCGCGGCTTATATGGGTCGTTATATTGCCAAGAATATGGTTGCCGCAGGGCTAGCTGATAAATTCCTCGTCCAGCTGGCTTATGTTATCGGTTATTCTGAGCCGCTTTCTATCTACGTACAAACCTATGGCACGGGAAAATTACCCGATTATAAATTGGTTAAACTTATTCGTGATAATTTTGATCTTACACCTAGAGGGATAATTGATTCGCTTAAATTACTGCGTCCGATATACAGGAAAACCGCTTGTTATGGGCACTTTGGCCGCGATGACGCCGGCTTTACCTGGGAATTGACGGATAAGGCGGTAACGTTAAAGAAACAAGCAGTAAGATTATAGAATTGGCCGCAATATATAAGTTGGATATTAAGCAAAAGGAGGTGGTTTAAATGCCGTTCTTTGAGTCAATAGAGAAAATGGATCCTAAGCACGTTGATTTAGAAAGAGCAAGAAAATCTTTGAGGGAAGAACTTGAAGCAGTGGATTTTTATCAGGAGCGTATTGACGCAACCGATGACGAATCTCTGAAAAAACTTTTAGCGCATAACATGAATGAAGAAAAAGAACACGCGGCAATGCTTATGGAATGGATCAGAAAGAACGATTCTGTGCAAGATAAGATGTTTGATGAGCACGATTAAGGAGGTGATTAATATGCCAGGAAGAGACGGAACAGGCCCTTTAGGGCAAGGCCCAAGAATGGGAAGAGGTATGGGTAGAGGGGCAGGAAATCGTCAGGGCGCAGGCCCGGGAGGAAATTGTGTATGTCCTGCTTGCGGAGAAAAGGTTGTCCATCAGGCAGGCACGCCATGCGCATCGATGAATTGTCCTAAATGCGGGATAAGAATGGTAAGAGAGTGAGCGGTTGTCTTGGACAAAGAAGTATTAGAGAACCACAAACGATATTTAGAGCGAAAAGCTTTATATAAACGTTTTGGCTGCGATATTGACCGGGAAAGGGCCTTTATTATCGAGAAGGCTCAGCCCATTTACGGCGATATATTGGAGGCCGGGACCGGAAAAGGCCATTTTGCGCTCGCTTTAGCTAAAGAAGGATATCGATTTACCACGTTTGATATTTCTGAACAAGAACAGAAATTCGCGCGGCTAAATCTAAAATATTTTGGGCTTGATTACTTGGTAGATTTCCGCATTGAGAATGGTGAATCTTTGAGTTTTAAAGACAATAGTTTCGATATTGTTTTCTCAATAAACACCTTCCATCATTTGATTAATCCCTATAAAGTTCTTGATGAGCTGATCCGCCTGTTGTCCTTTGAGGGAAAGCTTGTTTTAAGCGATTTCACTAAAGAAGGAATGGCATTAATGGATAAAATTCATGCCAGCGAAGGAAGAAAACACGAAGTCAGTAAAACCACCTTGGTTGATATAGAGCCATATTTGATAAAGAATGGTTTTAAGATTGATAAGGCGAGCAGTAAATTTCAAGAAGTTTTAATTGCGCAACATCAATGAATATGATTATTTCAGTTGCCAGCGGAAAAGGCGGGACAGGTAAGACTACGGTTGCGGTCAATTTGGCTTTATCCATAGGCAATGTGCAGTTTTTGGACTGTGATGTGGAAGAACCTAATGCCCATATTTTTTTAAAACCGGCAATCAAAGAGCAGTACAAAGCTTATATTCCCGTTCCGGAAATTGACGATTCAAAATGTGTTTATTGCGGTAAATGCGCCGAGGTTTGTGTTTATCATGCTATAGCGGTATTACCCGGCCAAGATGGTAAAAAAGGAACTACCTTGGTTTTTGCGCATCTATGCCATGGTTGCGGCGCCTGCAGCGCGCTATGCCCAGAAAAAGCGATAAAAGAAGTCAATAGAGAGATCGGCGTTATTGAAATTGGCGAGAAAGGCGATATGCAGTTTGTTCATGGCTGTCTTAATATCGGGGAGGCAATGTCGCCGCCCTTGATCCGGCAGGTGAAAAGCTATATTAACCCTACAAGGACGGTGATCATTGACGCTCCTCCGGGTACGTCTTGTCCTGTAGTCACTTCAGTTAAAGGCAGTGATTATTGCGTATTAGTTACTGAACCCACACCTTTTGGTTTAAATGACCTGACTTTAGCGGTTGAGGTTTTGAGAAAATTAAAGATCCCCTTTGGGGTAGTAATCAACCGCTCGGATTTAGGAAATAACAAAACCGATGAATATTGTAGACAGGAAAACATTCCTATATTAATGAGAATACCGTTTAAAAGAGAAATAGCAATGGCCTATTCTAAGGGAGAGCCTATTGTTAAGGTATTCCCAGAGTATAAAAAATATTTTCAGGCCATTTTTAATACAATCAGAGATGGAAAATTTAGTTAAAGATTTTTTAAAGCAGAAAAGATTCGCCGTAGTAGGCTCATTCAGGAATGAAGCCAAATTCGCCTATAAAATTTTAATCAATCTAACAGAAAAAGGCTATGAGGTTTTTCCTGTTAATCCGCGTATGCGTGAAGTTGGGGGCAAGGCTTGTTATAAAACTATAAACGATATTCCATATAGTGTGGATGTGGCTAATATAGTTACGCCTCCATTAGTAACCGAACGCATTTTAAAAGAATGCCTTCAGAAAGGCATAAAAAGAGCATGGCTGCAGCCCGGGGCAGAGAGCCAAGTTGCGATCAAGTTTTGTCATGATAACGGTATGAAGGTAATCCATGGCATTTGCGTAATGTTGGAATCGCTAAAAGAAGAGGAGATCCTATGAACAAAAAGGTAGATATACTTATTATCGGCGCGGGCCCTGCAGGCGTAGTAAGTGCTGTAACCGCCAGAAAATACTATCCTGCAAAAAGTATTATGGTGATGAAAGATATCGCGGATGGGGTTATCCCTTGCGGAATCCCCTATATGTTTGCCAGCTTAAGTAATCCTGAAGAGAATAAACTAGGGATGGCATCTTTGGAAAAGAATAATATTGAGGTAGTTATTGATACAGCTGTAAGTATAAACAGAAAAGATAAAACGGTAGATTCGGCAAGTAAAACCCAGTATTCCTATGAAAAGTTAGTTTTGGCAATTGGTTCAACGCCCTTAATTTTACCTATTAAAGGGGTAGATAAGCAAGGGGTATATCCAATAAATAAAGAAATGGGATATTTAAAGAACGTTATAGAACAGATTAAACGCTGTAAAAATGTTTTAGTGATCGGAGGAGGGTTTATCGGTGTTGAGTTTGCCGATGAGCTTTCCAAATTAAAAGGAATAAATGTTACCTTAGTAGAGATGTTGCCGTGTTTGATGGCTAATTCATTCGATCCTGAGTTTTCGCAGATGGCCGAATTACGTTTAAAAGAAAAAGGAGTTAACGTTTTAACTAATAACCGGGTTGAAGAAATAATCGGCCAAGATAAAGTCGAAAAGGTGAGGTTTAGCGACGGTAAAGAGATGCCTATTGAAGGGGTAATTCTTGGTGTCGGTTCAAAACCGAATGTAAAATTAGCCGTAGATGCCGGATTAGAGCTGGGGTCTTGTAAGGGTATTTTAACTGATGAGTATATGCGGACTTCAGTTGATTCGGATATTTTCGCGATCGGAGATTGTGCTTGTAAAAGGGATTTTTATACTCGAAAATCAATTTCAGTGATGCTGGCATCTACCGCGACGGCTGAAGCAAGGATCGCGGGAGCTAATCTTTATCAAATAAAAGTTATCCGCGAGAACAAGGGGACGATTGCCATATATTCGACGTATATTGACGGCCTGGTTTTGGGTTCAGCGGGGCTTACCGAAAAAACTGCCCGGGAAGAGAGTTTTGAAATTATCGTTTGCAGCATTGACGGCGTTGATAAACATCCAGCTTCATTGCCGGGGGCACACAAGGGTAAAATTAAACTTATTTTCTCTAAGCAATCCGGTATTATTTTAGGAGGCCAGGTCAGCTGTGGTATGTCTTGTGCGCAAATGATCAATATAATCGGTATTGCTATCCAGAAGCGTATGTCGGCAACGGAGCTAGAGACTTTACAGGTAGCCACACATCCTTATTTAACCAGCGCGCCTACGATGTATCCTATTATTTTAGCCGCTCAGGATGTGTACGGAAAGATATAAGTCAAGAAAAGGTAATATGAATATGATCAAAACAGAAGAAATTACCCGATATATGGCGACAGAAGATTTTATTGATGAATCCGCTATCGAGGAAGCGTTAGCCGGTAATAAAAATCCTGAACCGCGCAGAATAAAAAATATTCTACAAAAATCTTTAGCCATAGAGACTCTTAATTTAGATGAAACAGCAGCGTTATTAAATGTTCAAAAAGAGGATTTATGGGATGAAATTTTTTTAACCGCGGCATTGGTAAAAAAGAAAGTATATGATAACCGTATCGTGACTTTTGCGCCGCTTTATTGCAGTAATTATTGCGTTAATAACTGCGCGTATTGCGGATTTAAAAGTGATAACTCTATTGAAAGAAAGAAGCTTTCATTTGATGAGATACGCGAGGAAGCAAAGGTTTTGGCTGGTGAAATAGGCCATAAGCGCCTGGTCACGGTTTATGGAGAGCATCCTTATTCGGATGTTAATTATATTGCCGGTACTCTTGAAACAATTTATTCGGTAAAAGTAAAGACTAAGAACGGATTTGGGCAGATACGCCGAGTCAACGTGAATTGCGCTCCGCTTTCAATAACTGATTTGAAAATATTGAAACAATCCGGTATAGGGACGTATCAGGTATTCCAAGAAACATACCATCACCAGACGTATCAAAAACTTCACCCGGCTTCCACGATAAAAGGTAATTATCGTTGGCGGCTTTATTGTATGCATAGGGCTTTGGACGCCGGTATTGATGATGTGGGGATTGGTGTTTTATTTGGTTTATATGACTGGAGGTTTGAGGTAATGGGGCTGGTATCTCATGCCCATGATTTAGAGAAATGTTATAACGGTATCGGGCCGCATACAGTCTCTATTCCGCGGCTTGAACCAGCGATGAACGCTTCGTGTGTTTCCGAGACAAACTATAAAGTTACAGATGAAGATTTTAAGCGTCTTGCCGCGGTGCTGCGGTTATCTATACCTTACGCAGGTATGATTATTACCGCACGGGAAAGTCCTGAAGTTAGGCGGGAAATCATTCCAATTGGGTGCACGCAGACAGATGCCTCTACGCGTATAGGTATCGGTGTATACAGCAAAAAATATCTTAATCAGGAAGAAAACCGGCAACAATTTTTATTGGGGGATACGCGTTCGCTTGATGAAGTCATCGCTGAACTGGCGAGAATGGGTTATATAACTTCTTTTTGTACCGCCGGCTACCGCTGCGGGCGCACCGGCGATCGCATTATGGAGCTATTGCGTTCCGGAAAAGAAGGAGAATTTTGTAAATTAAACGCGATACTTACATTTAGGGAATGGCTCGATGATTTTGCGTCTTTGCAGACGAAAATAGTCGGTGAAGAGATAATCGCGAAAGAAATAAAAGAAGCAGAAAGGCGTTTGCCGTTATTGTATCCGAAATTAATCGAATACTATAAAAAAATTGAAAGCGGCCAGAGAGATATCTATTTTTAAGGAACAGGAAATATGAAACAGATTGTAGTCATCAGCGGAAAAGGTGGAACCGGTAAGACCGTAATTACAGGGGCGTTTGCCGCTTTAGCAAAGAATAAGGTTATGGCTGACTGCGATGTGGATGCCGCGGATCTGCATTTATTATTACAGCCAAGAATCAAAGAACGCCATGATTTTAGGAGCGGTTTAAGCGCGTCAATTGATAAAAAAATCTGCCGGCAATGCGGGAAATGTATCGCAGCCTGCAGATTTTCCGCCATAAAGAGAGGCGGATCAACATCAGGCGGAGATGCTATAGGTGATGGTTTTGTGATTGATCGTATTTCCTGTGAAGGATGTGCTTTTTGCAGCCATATTTGCCCGGTTGGCGCCATAAAGATGGAAGAGAATCTTGCGGGAGAGTGGTTTATTTCCGAAACTCGCTTTGGCCCCATGGTGCACGCTAAATTAGGGATTGCTGAAGAGAATTCAGGCAAACTCGTTTCCTTGGTAAGAAAAAAGGCAAAAGAGGTCGCGGAAAATAATAACTGTGATTGGGTGATTATTGACGGCGCCCCGGGCATAGGTTGCCCTGTTATCGCTTCGCTTTCCGGTATAGATTACGCGGTGGTAGTAACCGAGCCTACGCTGTCCGGCCTTCATGATGCGTTAAGGGTTATAGAAGTAACTGAACATTTTAATGTTCCCTCGCGGTTAGTAATTAATAAATATGATCTAAACCCGGATATGTCAAAGAAAATAGAGGAGCATTGCGCGAAAAACGGGATTTCATTGATCGGTAAAGTCAGGTTTGATAAAACAGTGGTTGAAGCTATGGTAGAGGGTAAGACTATTATGGAGTATAAGGATACGCCAGTTAAGGATGAGATTTGCAGTATTTGGGAAAAACTACAAGCTTAGAATAAGGATTTTATGGATAGGAAGGATATTCACGTATTGAAATATTTTTCATCGTTTGTAAGTGTTTCTAACGGGCAAGTAATCAACATTACTGATCCAACGCTTACTTTTTGCCCATTGGCAAGGCATTTATATAAGGATTTTAGCGGTATTCAGGGTAATGATAAGGAAGCCATTAAAAATGCTATAAAAAAAGCGATTGAGTCAAAAATAAAAGACTACGGATTTTTCACTAATGAGAGAAAAATTTCATGCGTCGATATTTCAATACCATACGGCGCCTCAGAGATGCTTATGTTCGGGTTAAGAAAAAGCGTAATTGACGCGGCAGTCGTAGTTTGTGAGGGGGCAGGGACAGTTATTACGGATACGCCGGCAATTGTTCAAGGTATAGGCTCTCGAATGAATAGTTTATTGCTGACTTCTCCTATTAAGGGGATCATCAATAAACTTAAGCTTGTCGGGTGCCGAGTGGTATTTGAAAATGCGCTTATTGATCAGGTGCGGGGAGTTAAGGAAGCGATAGATGCAGGTTATAAGGAAATTGGCGTTACTGTAAGCGGCCAATCTGCTGATGACTTAAGAGTACTGCATGCATTAGAAAGAGAAAAAGGCGTTAGAATAATCTCTTTAGCGGTTTGCACGACCGGTATAACTAAAGATAAAATTAATATGATACGCGATTACGCTGATCTGGTGTGGAGTTGCGCTTCTTTCGATATACGCAGGATGATCGGGCCTTTGGCTAAATTCCAGTTTTCCCGGAAAATACCTGTTTTTGTTTTAACGAAAAAAGGAATAGATTTTGTTTCAACGTATGCCCGAGAAGAGGATATTATAAAGAATTTGGATATCAAAAAGCAATACCTTTTTTCAAATGAGTTGAGCGGGCAATGCGTCCACTTGGGAAGTTTCAAGGCATTTATTACCGAGTCTAAGCTGCCGGTTAATGCCCGGAGTGCGCCGAGTTTTGAAGATAAAAACGAATATACGATTGTATAGATAGAGAACGTTTTAGAGAGGATACTTATATGGAAAATAAGAGCAATAAAGAAGAATCCCGCGGATATCCTAAAGAGGTTATTAAGCTTTTGAATAATCCGAAGTTTTTCGGCAGAATGAACGATCCCACAAGTTCGTCATATTTGAAAGGGCCTTGCGGAGATTCTATGGAGTTTTACCTGGTAATAGAAGACAAAAGGATTTCCGATATTAAATATTATACAAATGGATGCGGCGCCACAAGGGCATGCGCTGCAATGGCCGCGCATTTGGCTTATGGTAAAACCATAAAAGAGGCGCTTTCGATTTCTGCGGGAGAAGTAATTAAGCGATTGAAAGGGTTACCGGAAGACCACCTGCATTGTTCGATACTTTCAGTAAGCACTCTTTACCGGGCGATCGCTGACTATTTATTGAAAGTATGATTATAACTAAACAAAAACCAATAGCAGAAATCATTGATTATATAAAAAATGATTCATCTGTTTTTCTTATCGGCTGCGCTGTCTGCGCGACTACCTGCAAGACCGGCGGAGAGACTGAGATAAAATTGCTGTCCGAATTATTAATTGCTAAAGGAAAAAACGTAACCGGATGGGATATCCTTAACCCGGCCTGTTATATTTTAGAATCGAAAAAGCTTCTCAGGCGTAAAGAGAAAGAAATATCCGCGGCAGAATCAATTATTAGCCTTGCCTGTGGCGGAGGTACGCAGGCGATTGCAGAGATGATAGGAAAATCAGTATATCCGGCCAATGATACGTTATTTCAAGGAGAGATAATACAGCTTTCTCCGCAGGAAGACCGTTTTGAGAAAAAATGCCTCATGTGCGGAGAGTGTATTGTTGGTGTTACCGGCGGGATATGTCCTGTAACACGATGTCCCAAAGGCCTTCGTAGCGGTCCCTGCGGCGGTGTTAATAAAGGAAAATGCGAAGTTGATCCTGAGCGGGATTGTGCCTGGGTACTCATATATAATAGGCTCAAAGAACTCGGACAGCTCGGGAATATGGGCATAGCGGGCAAGACGAGGGATTATAGTAACGAAAGAAATTATATCTTAGTGAACAAGCGATAGTAAGGTGGAAATACATATGGAATCCAAAGAAATGAAGTATTTAAAGCAGGAAAAGCGGCTCAAAGAGAAGATGTCTAAAATAAAGCATCCTCTTATAGTCATGAGCGGTAAGGGCGGTGTGGGCAAAACAACGGTGGCGGTTAATCTTGCGTATGCGCTGTCTCTTTCTGGTAAATCGGTGGGTATTTTAGATATTGATCTTCACGGGCCTAATATCGCAAAAATGCTTGGCATAGAAAAGCAATCAATTTTTACCATTGAATCCGGCATAGAACCGGTTGAAGTCGGTAAAAATCTTAAAGCAGTCAGTATCGCTCTTTTAGGGTATAATCCGGATCAGCCTATAATTTGGCGCGGGCCGGCTAAAGCCGCGGTTATCCGGCAATTATTGAGCGATGTGAATTGGGGGGATTTGGATTATCTGGTTATTGATTCACCTCCGGGAACGGGGGATGAACCTTTAAGCGCCTGCCAGTTGATTCATAGTGTAAGCGGTATCATTATTGTAACCACTCCGCAGGATGTCTCCATACTTGACGCGCGAAAGAGCGTTTTATTCGCCAAAGAAATAAAGATACCGGTAGCTGGCATCATTGAGAATATGAGCGGGTTTATTTGTCCCCATTGCCATGCTGAAACAGATATTTTTAAAAAAGGCGGCGGCGAGAGAGCTGCTGATGAATTAAAAGTTCCGTTTTTAGGAAGAGTGCCGTTTCAGCCTGAATTTGTTGAGTTCGGCGATAAGGGAACACCGTTTGTTTCGTTCAAAGAGAAATCAAAATCTGCCGAGGCGTTTATGGATATAGTGGACAAGGTAAAGGAATTTATTGGAGATAGAGGATGAAATCCGAGTTTAAATATATTTACGGCCCGGTGCCCTCTTGGAGGCTGGGGAGTTCTTTGGGTATAGATTTGCTTTCGCAGAAAGATAAAATTTGTAATTTTGATTGCGTATATTGCCAGCTCGGCCCTACTAAAGAATACGCAATCAGGCGAAAAGTTTATGTTCCGGCTGAAGAAATAATCAAAGAGATGAAGCTGTTGCCTGGCATCAAAATAGATTATATTACTTTTTCCGGTAGAGGAGACGCTACCTTGGCGGCAAATTTAGGCGATGCGATTAAAGCGGTAAAATTAGTCCGCGAAGAGCGGATTGCGGTTTTAACTAACGCGGCCCTGCTTGGATTAGATGCAATAAGAAAAGAATTGAACCCGGCAGATTTTGTTATCGGTAAACTGGACGCTTGTTCTCAGGAATCTTTACGGAAGATTAATAGGCCCGGCAGGGAAGTAGAATTCAGCCGTATTTTAAGCGGCATAAAAGGATTTAGAAAAAGGTATAGTGGTAAACTGGCATTGCAGATAATGTTTATTGAAGATAATAAAGATGCCTTTGATAAGTATATTTATTTGGCAAATTATATTAAGCCGGATGAAGTTCAAGTTAATACGCCGTTAAGGCCTTGCAATGTTAAACCATTAACAAAAGAAGATGTTTTGAAGATAAAAGATTATTTTATTTCCGCTTGCAAGGGGATCAATATAATTTCAGTTTATGACGATAGGTCGTTTAAGGATATTTCGTCCATAAGCGATGAAGAGACACTGAAAAGAAGAGGTAAAATAAAATGAAGACTTATTTAGATTGCATCCCCTGTTTTTTTAGCCAGGCGCTTCAACAAGGACGATTATTTACCGGGAATGAACTTATTCATAAAGAAATAATGAATGAGGTTGCGTCCTTAGTCCCTGGGTTTTCTTTGGGATTGACCCCTCCGGAAATGGCGCGGGAGATGCATAAGCTTTTTAGAAAAAGATTCGCAGGGCAGGACATTTACAAAACAATCAAAGATCAAAGTAACCACTGGGCGATGGAGCTTTATTCGAAACTCAAAGAAAAGGTCGCGCAATCCAAGGATCGCTTATTAACAGCAGTTGAACTTGCTATAGCAGGTAATGTAATTGATTATGGGGCAAATAAAACTTTGAATATCGAAGAAGAAATTCAGAAATTAATGGAGTCAAATTTTACGTCAGGACGAAAAGGCATATTTCAATATGAGGATCTCAAGAAGGATTTAAACGCGGCGAAAACGGTTCTTTATTTGGCGGATAATGCCGGAGAAATTGTTTTTGACCGGATTTTTATTGAGGAGTTTTGTGATGATCGGAAAGTTATTTTTTCGGTTCGGGACAAGCCAGCGATCAATGACGCCCTTATGGAAGACGCGGTTTTTTGCGGGATCGACAAAGTCGTTCAAGTCATTTCAAGCGGAGTGGATGCCCCCGGGACTATTTTAAAATATTGCTCAGATGATTTTTTAAATATTTTTAAACAAGCGGACTTGATCATTAGCAAAGGCCAGGGTAATTATGAAGCCTTAAGCGAGGCTGAAGGGAAAATATATTTTTTGTTTAAAGTAAAATGTCCGGTGATTGCGCGGCACTCCGGGGCAGCGTTAGGGGATATAGTATTATTTTCCAATTTAAAGCGAAATGGAACCGTTAAAAATTATTGAGTATCCAAATAATATTTTAAGCAAAAAATGCGCTTCAATAGAGCGGATTACTGACAGCGAGGTGAAACTTTTTGAAGATATGCTTTTTACTATGCGGCATTTCGCGGGAATTGGTCTGGCGGCTCCGCAAGTCGGAGTTGATAGGGATTTAGTAGTTGCCGATATTGGTGAAGGCGCAGTCAGATTGGCTAATCCGGTAATCCTGAAAACAAAAGGATCAAATAAGTTAGAAGAAGGTTGTTTAAGCATACCCGGCGTAGGTGTGGTTATAGACAGGCCGGATGAAATTATTGTAAGCGGATTGGACGAAAAAGGGAAGGTTATTGAGTTGGAGGCTCGTGGGCTTTTGGCGCGAGTTTTACAACATGAGATAGACCACTTAAAAGGGAAGCTCATTATTGATTATGTGGGTTTACTGGAAAAGATGATGTTGTTTAAACCGAAGTTTAAAAAGGCTAAGGATAAATATGCCAATCTATGAATATAAATGCGGGGATTGCGGCAAGGTATATGAAGGTTAGAGACATGCGGATAAAAAATATTTTTGATAAAGATACTCTTAATAAAAAACTCCGTACCGGCTGGGGCGTTTCATTTTTGGTTGATAATAGAGTATTATTCGATACCGGAGAAAATGGAGAGTGGTTATTGGAAAACATGCGCTCTTTGGGGGTTGACATAAACAAGATCGAAGCAGTAGTGATTTCTCACGACCATTGGGATCATTGGGGGGGCCTCTGGGATTTGTTGCAGCAAAGAAAAGGCATGCCTGTATATATGTGCCCTCATTTTGGTCCTGAGTTCAAGGATAAAGCTCTTGCATTGGGCGCTGACCTTGTCGAAATAGAAAAACTGACGCAAATTATTCAGAATGTATTCTCTACAGGAGAAATACCCGGGGCATATAAAGGCAAATATATGGCAGAGCAGGCGTTGGTATTGAAAACAAAAAACGGCCTGACGATTATTACCGGATGCGCCCATCCGGGAATATTGAAGATGGTAGAAAAAGCAAGAACGAAATTTCCGGATGAGTCAATTTACCTTGTATTAGGCGGATTTCATCTGATGGAGTCGGATAAACGGGCGATAGAAATAGTGGCAGAGAATTTCAAGAAGATGAACATAATAAAAACCGGGCCTACGCATTGTTCCGGAGATGTAGCGAAAGAAATCTTTAAGCGATCTTACGGAGATAATTTTATTCCGATTAAAGCAGGCCAAGATATAGAGGTTTAATTATATGCCAGGGCAAATTTTTAAAGAATTAAAGTCGCACGCGCCTTTTACGATATTCGGCACAATTACCGGAATCGTTATTATGGTGTCTGTATTGAAATTGCCCTACGAGGCTTCATACAATATTTTTTATGTGCTTCATCCTCTGCACGTATTTTTAAGCGCGCTGGTTACCGCGGCAATGTATAAACTTCATACTTGTAAGCGGATCGGAAGCAATTGTATAAAGGGGCAGTGTAATTTTTGGGCGCTTACCATAATAGGTTACCTTGGTTCTGTGGGGATTGCTACTATAAGCGATTCTTTAATCCCATACGTTGCTGAATCTATGCTTGGCATGCCTAACAGAGGAGTGCATCTTGGTTTCATTGAAAAATGGTGGCTGGTTAATCCTCTGGCTATTTTAGGGATAGTTATTGCCTATATAAAACCAAGGACAAAATTTCCTCATGCCGGCCATGTCTTGTTAAGTACTTGGGCATCTTTGTTTCATATGATTATGGCAAAGATAGAAATTGTGGGCTGGTTTTCATATGTTGCTATTTTTATATTTTTATTTTTAGCGGTTTGGATTCCTTGTTGTGTAAGCGATATTGTGTTTCCGTTATTATTTGTAAAAGAAAATAAAGCGGCGCAGAAAGGTTGATTATATGCATGAGACAAGGTTTATTAATGAAATATTCGCAGTTTTAAATGAGAAACTGGCTCAGGAAAAGGCTGCGAGGCAGGTTGTAGTCAATGTTCGTTTAAGCCCTTTTAGCCATGTCAGCGCTGAAACCTTGCAGGGATCTTTTAAAGAACTTAGCAAGGGGGAGAATTTCACTAACGCGTGCCTTAAGGTTTTGCCTCTTGAAGTCCTGCTGGAATGTAAAGAATGCGGACGCAGCACACGGATTGCTGAAAGAATATTCGGCTGTCCTTTTTGCAATAGCGCTGATGTAAATATTCAAATGGATATGGAGTTTTTTGTCGAATCTATAGAGATTGAAGATAAGGAGAGGGAGGCAGAAAATGGAGATTAAAATAAATGACGCTAATTTTAAACAGGAAGTGCTGGAGGAAAGTTTGCCTGTTCTGGTGGATTTCTGGGCGGCCTGGTGCGGGCCGTGTCTTAGGCTTGCGCCGGTAATTGAGCAAATAGCGAAGGAATATAAGGGTAAATTAAAGGTCTGTAAATTAAACGTGGATGATGCGCCTAAGACAGCCGCCAACTATGAGATTATGAGCATACCTACATTAGTGATTTTTATGAAGGGAAAGGTGGTCAATAAACTTATCGGCGCGCTCCCCAAAGCAGAGCTTGAAACCGCCATTAAGCAATATATTTGACATAAGGTTACAGGAGGCAATAGTTGAGCCATATATCAAAGGGCCGTAAAAGTTTCACTCATAAAACAGTTATAACATGGAATGAGAAAAAGAAAACGTTTCTGTGTTCGCTGGGTAAGAAAACTATTGAAATAGCCGAATCTCTGGAGTCTAAAAAACACGATGATATGTGGACTCCAAAGGAGCTATTTGTCACCTCAGTGGAAGGTTTTGTAAAGGGCGCTTTTATAGATTTGGCAAAAAAAAACGGTTTGGAATTCTTGAGTTACGAAAGCACTGCTCAAGGCGTGATTGAAAAAGTTGAAAATAAATTTAGGTTTGCTGAAATTAAAGTCTGGCCTAGGATAGCCATTGTTTCAAGTGGCCAGATTGAAAAAGCGAAAGAGCTTATAGAGCTTGCCGGGAAAAATTTCTTTACATCGAATTTTATCAGGTGTAAATTGAGTATTTATCCGGAAATAAAGGTGGAATAATAATATGGTAAATTTTAAGCAGATTGATGAAGCAAGAAAGATCCTGGGGCTTGAGGAGGAGGCAAGCATAGAAGAGATAAAAGATGCCTTCAGGGATTTAGCCCTCAAGTACCATCCTGATAGATGTAAGGAAAAGGATAAGAAACACTGCGAAGAGATGTTTAAAAAAATAACCCATGCCAAGGATATTATTGGAAGCTACTGCGCAAATTACCGGTATTCTTTTAAAGAAAAAGAGGTTAAGAAAAATACTATGTCAAAAGAGGAATATGAGCATCTTAAGAGGTTTTATGACGGCTGGTTCGGGGATTTGGACTTATGAGCGGAGTTTTTGACAGGTATTATAAGAAATATGACTCCTGGTATGATAAGAATGAATTCGCATATCTATCGGAATTAGCGGCAGTGAAGATGGTTTTGCCTAAGAAAGGCAAAGGGCTAGAGATTGGCGTGGGAACAGGCAGATTCGCTTCTGCTTTGGGAATTGGATACGGCATAGATCCATCTAGGAATATGCTTAAGATCGCCCGCAGGAGAGGCATAGATGCGCGCTTGGCAAAAGGAGAAAGAATTCCGTTTACCGATTCCACCTTTGATTATATTGCCATAATTATTACTTTGTGTTTTGTCAAGGACCCGTTGAAGGCTTTGATTGAATCGAATAGAGTTTTAAGGAATGGCGGAAAGGTTATCTTCGGCATCATCGATAAGGATAGTTTTTTGGGCAGATTTTATCAGACGAAGAACAGTTTGTTTTATAGGCAGGCATATTTTTTCGGCGTAAAAGAACTTACTGATCTGCTTAAGATGGCGGGTTTTAACAGGTTTTCATATTATCAAGCGATATTTAAATTCCCGGATAAAATGAATTCAGTTGAGAAACCCCGCTCAGGCTTTGGTAAGGGAGGATTCATAGTTATCGGAGCGCGTAAAAGTACAAAAAAATGGAAGAACAAATTAAATTAAAACCGATCGGGACGATCTATACTCCATATAAAGAGCCGGATGGCATACCTATCCAGGGTAGATTTGAGAAAAATGTAATTGGCAGGATCGATTTGCTTCCGGAATATCGTTCTGGCTTGAAGGATATTGGAGGATTCTCGCATTTGATATTGCTTTATTATTTTAATTGTTCAAAAGAAGAGAAACTTGTGGGTAAACCATTCCTGGAAGGCCGCAAGCATGGGATATTCGCAATAAGGAGCCCGCATAGGCCTAATCATATTGGATTTTCAATTGTAAAGCTTATAAAAATCAGGGGGAATAATATATTCTTTTCTGAGGTTGATATGATTGACGGGACGCCGCTTTTGGATATTAAACCCTATGTATCGCATTTTGATTCAAGGAGGAGAGTGAAAAACGGCTGGATTGATGAATATTTTACGAATCGTAAGGTGCCGGGGAGAGTGAGGGTACAATGAAAATTATTTTTAATAAATGTTTAATAGGGGTTTCCTTTATACACAAAATTTGCCCCTTATGTGTGATTTCCCGCAAATACCCGCAATCTAGATTCGCAAAAATAGTTTTTCTTTGGAGCAAAGTCTGCCCTTTCTGCAACATATATTTTTTGACAAAAAAAACGGAATAGCGGGTGTAAGTAGGTTATAAATAATAAAAAGGAGGTAGAAATGTGCTATGCAGCGCCAACAACAGCGGCAATAATTACTACTTTTATATGGAGTAGCAGAAAAACAGTGGAGCTTTTCTGGTTGATGCTTTTGTTTTATGGTGGAGCCTTGTTTGGAATAATTGACCACCTTTGGAATGGAGAGTTATTCTTGATTTCGGAAAATTGGGTGAAAGATTTTAGTTTGGGGATTATAATCACTGTAAGCATAATCCTGGTCTGGAAAGGACTTTTACTTTTTGCTAAAAAAATACCTCAATTAAATAGCTATTTATCAATAACAGTGCCGAAGCAATAATTTTAGCAATAGGGGTATCTTTGGATCGATTCAGGATGCCCCATTTATCATCAACAGAATCTATGATGAATTGTATTTTAACGTAAGTTTCTTTACTTTCATATTTTTTTACTTAGTTCTATGTTCTATTTTGCTAAAAATTAAGCTAAACTTTATTATTGTCTTGTTCAATATATCCTATTGTTCGTAGTTCTCTGAGTCTATATATGAACTCGCTCGGAGATGTGTTGACATATTGGAAGTAAAACGGGATCATGTTAACCTTTTTGGTATAATTAGTTTGGAAGAACCAATAACCAGAAAGGAGAACCTAACATGACCCCGCAAGAGATGTTACTGAAGCATAA
>JAHKAP010000064.1 GCA_018825985.1 Candidatus Omnitrophota bacterium | reverse complement strand
GCTTCATATCTGTGCGCACCGCTATCTGAGCTTCCCAGTTTATCGATCCGAAATTAGCGATTATCTTAACGCATAAATCTTCCAACTTTATTAAATCTCCGTTTATCATCGAATCAAAGAAAACAAAACTATTTATCTTATTCTTATCTTTATGATATCTTATCTCTTCTATAACATTATCAACCTTACGGGCCCTAAACCTTCGGTAAAGCAGCCTCTCCGAACAAAAATCGCATCTCCTGATGCACCCCCGGGAAAATAATAGCGGCAGAGAATTTTTTGCCGGATAAAAACGAAGGCCCAAACCTGAATATCTGGGAAAACTTAAAGTCTCCAGGTCATTTAGCTGCTCAAAAGCGGCTACTTTATTTTTTATCCCCGCAACGCGCAAATAATTATAAAAAGGTTTTTCTCCCTCCCCCGCCACTAAAAAATCAGCTGATTTTACGATATCCGGGCTGATCCGGCCTTTTCCTTTAAATAACTGGCGGGTCATTTCCGGGCCGCCTAAAACAATCCTGACCTTGCTTTTTCTTTTCTTTAGCTCGCTGATGAGTTCAAGAGTAGTTTTGAGATTACTCTTATAACAAGAAAACCCTATTAGATCATAACCCAGCATCGTCTCCAGGCATTGTTTATATGCCCCGGAGTAATTATTTCTAATTATGCGAAGTATTTTATGCTCTAAAACCACGTTACAACTGACTAACCATTCTTTTTTAAGATAACTATCCGCCAGATTATAAAATAAATTGTTTAAATCCAGGATATCCGCTTTTATATCCTTAACAGCAAGATAGGCCTGAAGATACCCCAGGCCCAAAGGGGGCATTTTGGGCCAGAATACCGGAGAGATCGTTAAAAGTATTTTAGGATCAGACATATGTTTTTATATTTTAACATGGAACCCGCCTAGGCGGAACTTTTAATTGCCCGGATACCTGTTTCTGATATATTATAGCGACTATGAGCCAGGTAACTTCTGAATTATCCATAACTATCACCCGGACTATCAAGGATATCCCGGAAGGCGAGTGGGATCGGCTTTTCGGCAATGAGATCATAGAAGGATATGGTTATCATAAAACAATGGAGGAATCCAACCTTAAAGAATTCTCTTTCTATTATCTCCTAGCCTCGCGGAATAATTCATTAGTAGCGATTATCCCATTTTTTACTAACGAATTTTCGCTTGCCACTACAATCCAAGGGACATTCAGGAAATTAATGCTCTTACTCCAGAGGTTACTCCCCCGGATATTACAACCTAAGATACTTTTTATAGGCTGTCCTACCTGTGAACAGATCTACCTGGGTATTTCCCGGCAGGAAAACCCCAAGTATATCCTGGATAAAGCCCTGCCCGAGCTTTATAAGTTTTCCGAGAAAGAAAAAATTAGCGCTATTATTTTTTATAATTTTACATCCAAACATGAAACGATAATCCGGTATTTATCTAAAAAGAGGTTTAGCCGGATGGAGTGTTTTCCCAATACAGTCATTACCGTTAACGCAGGATCAGTTGAAGAGTACATCCATAGCCTGGGCAAAAGCACCCGCAAGAGCATCCGCCGCAAACTCCGGGATTCCAGATCAATAGTGGAATTAACAACCGAGGCTGTAGAAGATATAACCGGACTAGAAAACAAGATCTTCGAACTCTACTTGAACAACCTTAATGATTCGGAAGTATCTTTTGAATTTCTTACCCGGGAATTCTTTAATAATATCTGCGATAATATGAAAGGCTTGGTCAAATTCTTTATTACCCGGGATAAAAACACTATTGTAGCCTTTAACCTTGTTTTAATAAAAAACCGGACAATGATCGATAAATTTGTGGGATTCGACAAAAAGATATCCCATAAATACCATCTCTACCACACTACCCTTTGCCACAATATTGATTATTGTATCCGGAATGGATTAAAATACTACCAGATGGGCGTGACTGATTATGAACCGAAGATCCGCCTGGGCTGCCAGATCATGCCGCTTTATGTATCGGTAAAATTCCTTAACCCGGCATTAAATTTATTTACCGGCGCGCTGGTCAAATTACTTGAGCCCAAGAAATTTGACCCCGGGCTTAAAAAGATAAAGACATCCCTCCATCAACCACAATAGTCTGCCCGGTTATAAAACCGGCGGAATCGCTTAAAATAAATTTCACCGCGTTAGCGACTTCGACGGCACTGCCAAACCTGGCTAAAGGTATCCCTGCTTTCAATTTTTTTACAACATCCTCCTTTAATCCGCATACCATATCCGTATCTATAAATCCGGGCGCAACCGCGTTTACCCGAATATTATAAGGCGCCACTTCCCTGGCCAGGCCTTTAGTAAAACCGATTATGCCGGCTTTAGAAGAAACATAATTAACCTGCCTGGCTAAACCTACAATTCCGGCAACCGAAGAGATATTAACTATATTGCCGCTCTTTTGTTTTAAGAAGGTCACTATCGCGCTGCGGGCAAGGTTAAAAGTACCGGTGAGGTTTGTTTCGATCACCTCATCCCAATCGCTTTTTTCCATATTCATCAGGGCCTTGTCTTTAATGATCCCGGCATTGCTCACCAATATATCCAGCCTGCCAAAAGACTCTTTGGCTTTTTCAACCAGTTCTTTGGTTTTAGCGAAATCCCTGGTATCTACCTGTAAACACAGGGCCTTTCTGCCCATTTTCCTGACCTCTTCTACCAGTTTCTCAGCAGGCCCAGCGCTCTTTAAATAAGTAAAGCAGACATCCGCGCCTTCCTTCGCCAGCATCAAAACTATCTCTCTGCCGATCCCTCTTGAACCTCCGCTGACTATCGCGGCTTTATCTTTAAAAAGCATCCTATCCTCCTAAAATCACTCTTTTTTAAGGAACATCTCTTTGAGGCTTTTCCCCAGATCTTTCATCTGCTTTTTAAAATCCTCGGGGTTTTCAGCAATCTTCTGGGGCAGCTGCTCAAAGATATTCGAAGCTATTGCTCCTACAACCTGCTGTTTGATCATATTAGGATCGATCGAAGGCTTATCCAGTTTTGTTTTAAAGGTAAATTCCGATGATAAATTCATGACTTTTATCCGGCATTTTGCCGTCAGGTTATTATTGACCGCTTTTAGGTCTGAACTGGCGTTTAATTTAGCGGAAGAGACCGTAAAACCGGCTAATGGAGAATCCTGTAAACCTTGAAAATAAGGGGTGAAATAAGTCATTTCAATATCTTTTAATTCTACTCTTCCTTCCATATTCTTTGGCCCGAAATCTATCCAGCCGGAAGCAGTTACTGATCCTTTCTCGGCATTTTCTCCCAACATCGCGGATACATTGAAATTAGCCGATAATGATGTGATCGGAAACGCGACTTTGGAAACTTTTACGTTTATACCGCTTAAGGTAATTTTGTATCCTGCGGGATCGATCTTCCGGTCTATAAAAAAAACTTTTCCCAGACGGATATCCAGGCCGGCTAAGAAAACCGGCGGTCGTTTACCTTTGTTTTCCGGCAAAGAGAAATTAAATTTACCGCTTTTATCCATAACCAGGGTTATTTCCGGTTTAATAACACGCAGCTCATTTAAAACAATTTTACCGGCTAAAAATGCTAATAAGCTGGGTTTAAGAGAGACCTCTTCAACTTTAGCCAGGCTCCGGATATTTAAATTGCGGATATTTACCGAAAGCGGAAAACCAAGGCTTAAGCTATCCAGGCTGGTTTTAAGCTTTAAGTTTTGTTCAATCTGACTGATCACAATCGGTTTAGCAAATAAAGCAACCGCAATGCTTAATAATATAAAGATTGCTATAATTACCCCAACCACCCAAAACAAAATCTTAATTATCCTTTTCATAAGAGATCCTTTATTTTAACTACCGGTTAATTTTTAGGATAGCCTACTGTTTGAGCCAGAGTTATCCGCTGATCTGGGCGTAATTTCATCGCCTTAGATAAAGCCGGTTTATCGATCCAGCCCCGTACAACAGTTGCCAATCCGGCTGAAGCGCAGTATAAATAAACATTCTGGCTGATAAACCCGGTGTCGGTTCCGGAATAAAAATTAATATCATCAGCGGATGTTTTACTCATTTTTGATAGATCAGCCACAAAAATAAGATTTACCGGGGCATCCTTAACAAATGGTTGGCTGCCGGTTAAAGCCCTTATATCTTCTGCTGCGACTTGTAGCAGGACATTGGCTTTAGCGTCAAACAAATAAAGCCCATCGGCTTTAGCAACATAAATATCGATCTCTTGCAGGTTCATAGCAGTCGGAGCGGTCCGATGCCCGGAACCCGGACGATTGATACCATTAGCCGCCCAAAGTAAATCCGACATTACCTGCAAAGGCAATTCTTTAGGGCTGAATTCGCGCAGGCTTTTGCGCTCCTTTAAAGCCTGCATCAGGGGCTTTGAGCTTTCTGTTTGAGGAGCTAAAAGCTTAATTGTTTCTACCCCCTGGGCATAAATTATGGGATAAACACAAAAAATTGCCATTATAAAACTAATGACTAAAACGAATATCCTTTTCACCTTGATCATCCTTTTACTTTAACCTCCATCCATAAGCTCCTGAACCTTCATTTAAAACCTCTACCGGGGTCCCTGAAGGAGCATCGCTCTGCAGATGCTTAGCGTAAAGCTTCTGCACATCTTCTAAAGAAGTATTATTCTTAGCAGCCACTGCCTTGTATATTATAATCCTGTCGCTATTTTCCGCATCAATAATTTGCTTTACAGCGGTAGATACCTGAGGCAAATCCCTGGCCTCAACTAACCCGGATTTATTTTCACCCACTACACCCCTGCCTTCAAGCGCGTATAATTCATTGATCCTCTCTTTACGCCTCAAAGCTGCCTGCTCAACTTCCGGGCTAAATCCTTCCTGAGCATACGCGTTAGGAATAAAATTAATTAAGAAACTTTGTTTATCGCCTGGCTTAGCTATATCCTTGGCGCCTGAAACAAGACTCTCGATCGCGGCGATATCTTTTTCCACATGCTGATAAACATCCAGGCGCATACTGATATCCACTTTGATCGGTTCTTTAGAGCCCTGTACGCTTAAACGCGCGCAGCCTACAGCTAAAATTACGAATGCCGATATAAGGAAAAGTCTTTTCATGAGCCCCCCCTCCCTAGCTTAAAATCATGTAATATCACGTTAAACGAGCGTTTACCCGCCTCGCCTTCCATCTTTATCCCAAGAACAATGCTGCCGCCTTGAAACCCCAGGCTCATCGATCCTATATTATAGCGGTAATTTTTGAAACTTTCCACTAATAAACTTACCGGCTGATTAGTCGCCCGGCCCATATTCTCCAGGAATTTCGTATCCTTAATGACTAACATGCCACCCGGAGGCGGAGTTGAAAAACTCCCGTCCAGAATTTCTATCCGGCATGCCTTGCCTTTTAATTTCAGGCCTCCGCTTAACCTGCCGGTCATATCGAATTTCTCGCCTAAATTAAAATCCCGGACAAACTTTTCTATATCCAGATTAACGCATTTAATTTCTGCCAGATAACCCGCCGATTTGTTGATTTCTAAACCCAAATCCAACTCTATGGCCCCGTTTAACGCTTTGGCAGATACGCCATAGGCAGACAACAACTTATCCCGCAATTTAATATTTCCCCGGATATCGCTGACGTTAAGCAAGTCATATTTTAACAACGGAATACTGAACCTCCCATCTTTGGAACCGGGCCCAAATTCCAACAAAACATTTTCCAGCTCTACCCCAAACATGCTAAAACTCTTCATCTTTAAATTCAAGTAATCCAAAGATTGAGTAATAAGATTCAACTCTAAATCCAAACCTGCTTTAGCATTCAGGTCAAGCGTATGCAGATCCAGAGCCAAGCCCGATACCTCGACGGACTTGAATATTGGAGCGCCTTGGCCGGCCTTTATATGACCGGCAAGTTCACGGATCGGCTTCTTAGGAATGCTGACATAAACCGTCGGACCTTTTAAAGACAGCTTCAGGCCATATTGAATAGATGCCTCTTTAACCTTGATATCGTAAACCCCTGTTTTCTTTATCTCTATGTTGAAAAAAATAAGCCCGGCAGTAGGTTGAAAAACGCACCTGCCTATTGAAACCTGGCTTTTAATGAAAACGTTCTCCAGTTGTTTTTTAGCCAGAATAGCGATTAGAGGGCTGATAAAAATAAAAACCAATACGAAAATAAAACAAGCGGCAGATAGAATTATAATTAAACGTTTCATATTATTTAAGATATTCTTATAAAGATTTTAGCTTGCGTTTTTGGCCTAATACCTTCGTAAAATAAGACAGCGACTATTTTCTAACAAAATAATCGCTGTCTTATTTTTTCTAATTATAGCTAAATCAACCTTATCAACTTGACAGTAACCATCACAACCACAAACCAGGCAATAATAGCTGAGATTGTATTAGAAGCCATATCTTTTATAGACACGTTTCTTAAGTTACAAAGCAGCCCTACGCTAGCAAGGGTCATGCCGAACAAAACGGTAAATGTCGGTTTTATGCTTTTCACGTAAACGCTTAGCGGCGTAAAACTAAAAAGAAGCGCCCCGCCAAAAAATAGTATGGCGATAAATATCCCATAATAAACAGCGCTCTTTCTTAATTCCGGCGACATCTTGCTGGCTGTTCCGCCAAACGCCTGGCTCAAAAACATAAGAAGCAAACCCACCGGGATAATCATTGAAGTCCGAAAATTCTTTATCATAACCGCTATTTTAACCGCATCTTTACTCATAAAACTTGCCGCTACCTTTGTGGCTCCGGTCTGATTGAGAGTGAGCCCGCAAAGCTGGGCATATTGCTGCATAGAAAGGTTTAATATCTCCTGGACCACAAACCAGGTCGCAAATACCGAAACAAGTCCGGCGATGACTATTGACACTAAGGTCAAGGTTACCTCGTTATCTTTAGCGTCTACAAAAGGGATGAATACCGCGGTAGCAGAGACTCCGCAGATGGCATTCGCCCCGCCGTTCAGAAAAGAAATCTTATTGTTGAGTATTTTAAAGACATAGCGGTTTATCAGGAGTATTACGGCAAGATAAATTATAAGGTTAAGTACCGCGAAAAGAAAAACATTGGATTTTATCGCGGCCCAATCCTTTAAATTAATCTGGGTGCCGTATAAAAACAAACCCACAGGTATGAGTATATCCTTACACAGGCCTATACCCATATACAGGAAGGTCTTTTGTCTAATAATATTACCGATTATAATCCCGCCGATAAAAGCTACGAATAACGCGTCTAATAAGGGATGGAGGGCAGAAAGCCTAAACCCAAGAAAAGATAACGCAAAAGAAATAAGAACTCCCGGCAACACTAATTTGATGATATTTAAACTTTTCATAGTCACCTCCTTTCTATATTATACGGATTTCTGAATATTTGTCCCCTAAAAGTTCTTTAGCGATCGCCAAAAGCTTTTGTTCAATCTGTGGGTCATCCGGGGTTGTTTCGGTAAAATTATCAACATTGGTTCCCAGTTTCATACTTAGTGTTGACGTAGCCAGATTCTTTAAAATAACCTTAGCCTTAACCTGGTCTACAATCTGTTTTAGTCTACCGGCCACATTACCTCCTTTCCGCTTTTTCTTTTAAAATATAGTTACTTTAACCATCTGTAGTATATAAAGTTAAGAATAACAAAAGAATGGAACATGTCAATATTTATTATTTTCTACGCTATAACAGTTCTATTTTCCTTAAACTAATATCCGCTGCAGTATATTAAATAAGTATCCGGTAAGGATGATGGCCAGAGCTGTTATGCCAAAGAATATAGCGATCAGATTTAACTTCATCGCTCGTCTTAACATAACTGCCTCCGGCAGGCTTAACGCGGATACTGCCATCATAAACGCCAAAGCAGTGCCTAACGGGAACCCTTTCTGGAACAGAACAACCGCTATCGGCAATATCGCGGCGCAGCTACCGTACATTGGAATGCCTATTAAAGTTGCAACCGGCACTGAGAATATACCTGCTTTGCCTGCTATCCCCTGGACAGCTTCCTGGGGGATATAATTATGGATTAATGCCCCGATACCGACGCCGACCAGTATCCAGACCCATATTTTTTTTACTATGGATACGGCTTCGCTGATACCAAAGATTACCCTGTCTATGAAATTCTGATATTTTTTGCCATTGATAAATTCATCCGTATCCGGCGCAACCATATCCTCTACAAGGTGCCTTTCTAGATTCATCCTGCCTAAAATGCTCCCGGAAACCACCGCAATGATAACACCGCTTATTACATAAGCCAGGGTGATCTTCCAGCCGAAAAACCCCAGCATCAATACCACCAGGTACTCATTGATCAATGGCGAGGCTACAAGAAAAGAAAAAGCTATCCCAAGCGGTATGCCCGCCTTTATAAAGCTTAAAAAAATCGGGATCGAGGAACAGGAGCAAAAAGGCGTGGCTGCCCCGAACAGAGCAGCGAAAAGATTACCGCCTCCGCCGCTTTTACCCAGCCAGGCTTTGATTTTACGTTGAGGTAAAAAAGTCCTTAAGAACCCGATTACCGAGATCATGGCAAACAGCAGGAGCAAAATCTTTATTGAATCATAAATAAAAAAATCAATAACTCCTGCCAGCCTGGATGAGCCGGAAAATCCCAGGAATATATAAACAAGCCAGTCAACGCTTAGCTGCAGCATGAATTATTATCCTTATCCTTGGGCCTGCAGCAGCCCGAACTAGAGTTCGCCTTCTCCTGTATCTTCTTATCAAGTTTCTCAAACAATTTCCCAAAGAAACCTTTTTTCTTGCCTTCCTGTTTATTTACTTTATCTTCCATCTTAAGACCTCCTTTTTTTAAAGCTCCGACTCAAAATAAACCACAATTTTGGTAATAAGAAAATAAGTTTATAAATCTTTCTCAAAATCTGCGGTTTTATATTCGCTTTTCGAACATAGTCTCAATTTGAGTGCGCGATCAGCTATGCTTTTTAATCAATCTAAAATACATTTAAAAAAATTTTAGAGAACTGAGCACACCATCCGGAAA
Organism: Candidatus Omnitrophota bacterium; assembly: GCA_018825985.1. Taxonomy (GTDB): domain Bacteria; phylum Omnitrophota; class Gorgyraeia; order Gygaellales; family Profunditerraquicolaceae; genus JAHKAP01. Next base: position 10,338 of record JAHKAP010000064.1, on the reverse strand, counting down.
AAATATTTCACGGCCGTGGGCATCTTCTAACATTTTCTTTAATACACGCCATAAGTTCGGTTACAGATACTGTCTTTGCTAAAAGCGAATATCCCCTGGTAAAACTTGGCTGAGAACTGGATTCTTCTTCTCTTACTATAGCAGTTAAAAATACAATAGGGGTATCTTCTATGCTCTGATCATCTCTTATTTTAGAAGCGACATCGGAACCATCCATTCCCGGCATCACTACATCGAGCAATAGCAGGTCGGGCTTTATCTCTCTAGCTAACTTAATACCGTCTTCGCCATTTGTTGCTATATGTACCTCATATTCGCCCGTCTTTTCTATATTTTTCTTAACTAACTTGCAAAAATTCTCCTCATCATCAATAATTAACACTATCTTTTTATTCATTTGCTCACTCCTTCCTCCTTGGAAATTATTAAAGTAATAATTATCCTGGTCCCTTTTTTCAACTGGCTTTTTACCTCTATTAGCCCTTTATGCATGATAATAATATTCCGGCTTAGAGATAACCCAAGGCCGGTCCCTTTACCCAGGCCTTTTGTAGTAAAGAAAGGTTCGAAGATTCTTTTCAGGTTTTCTTCAGAAATACCCGTTCCTGTATCCTCAATTTCAACGGCAACGACCTTTTCTCCGGCTCCGAAAGAATCGCCTAATCTTTCATCTATGCTGTTTCTTGTTTCTCCCGTTTGTTTAACAAAGCTGCGAATAGTAAGTTTTCCTGCCTCAGGCATTGCATGGATTGCATTTATGAATAGATTAATAAATACCTGCGTTAGCTTATTTTTATCAACTAAAACCTTTGGCAGACCTTCTTGGATTTCCCTGATTACTTCAATATTCTTTAATTCTGTTTTTACCAGATTTAAAGAACTCTCTAATATAGAATCAATGTATTCTGGATGCAGGTCTAACTTCGTAGCTCTAGAAAAATCCAAAAGCGAGGTTACGATCATATCTGCCCTCTGCGCGCTATCCTTAACCATAGATAAAGTCTCGCGTGGCTCTTTTGCCTCCGGAGATATTATCTGTTCCAAATAAGCAACTCCCTGCATTATGATTCCCAGAGGATTTCTCATCTCATGGGCTACGCCGCTTGCCAATTGGCCGATAGCCTTGAGTTTCTCCGATTGGATTAACTTATCTTGCATTTCTTTTAATTCATCGTAGGCCATTTTTAATTCTACTGCTCTCTTAGACGCCTGCTCGTAGAGCCGGACATTCTGCAGAGCTATCGCACCCATACGGGCAATATACATAACTACTGACACTTCCCGCTGCGTAAAAGGCTCAGCTGTTTTCTTATCGCAAACGTGCAATACGCCTAAAATTTCGTCCTTAAATATGAGTGGCGCGCTAATAAATGTTTTCTGTAAATATTTTTCTTTTTTCAGGCTATTCAGATAAGATTCTTGCGCCAGATCGGATACAACCAGCACCTCTCTGTTTTGTATCACATGTCCGGATATACTATCTTTACCTATTACCAAAGATTCCTGATTGCGATCGTGTTCCCACCCAATTGCGCATGCGAGCGTAAGATTTTGCGAATTTTTGTCCCAGATAAGGAGCACAGCGCGCTCAATCGGTAAAAAATCATGGGCGGCCCCGATAATACACTCTGATGCATCCTGAAAACCAAGGCTCAAAGACAGTTTTTCATTGAACTTAAACAGGAAATCCAGTTCTGCTTCATACCATATTTTATCTGCTAAAGATGACGGGGTCTGCGCCGGGATAGAATCCTGTTGCGGGAGTTCCTGAGGAAGAGACGGCTTCTTCTGTTTGCGCCCAATTGCTATTGCGTAACCAAGCGCCAAACCCATGAATAAAAATATAATAGCCATAATAATAAGACTAACGGGCCCAGACGCAACCAAATCGTACTGAAAATACGACCTGGTATAATTAAAAGAGAGACAGGAAATCTGCCAGGTATATTTCCCTAACTCTCGTAACTACAAGATATTATAAAACTATTATATTTATTGTCAACGAGTTATACTGTCCGGATGTTTAGTTTTGTTCAGTAATGTTTCCGTGTTGGATGGGTACATTTTGGTCACAAGAAGATTACTTAAATTGCTCCTTTGCGATAGAAAACAGGAGATACATATCCTAATTGCTATGTCGCTTCAGCCTGTTTCTGTAGCTCAATAATCTTAGTTGAAACTATTATATCAAGCGCTCTTCTTTCAATAAAACCCGTTACTTCTTTTTCTTCTGTAACGATAGGAAGATATTCTAAATGGTGTTTATCTAAAATTTTCTGTACGTCTGAAAGCATAGTATTATCAAAAATAGTGGCTAGCGCGGGCTCTTTAAGATCACTAGCTAAAACTAAACCTACTAGTTCTTTTTCTGCTAGTATATTCTTAATGCTATCGACACTTATAATTCCAGATAATTTCTTTTCTTCTGTTATAACGGGATAATAAAAATTAGTAGTCTGACTAAAAATTCGTAGTATTTCATCTAAGGAAGCATTTTCTTTTATAAGCGGCGGATTCTTATCCATTATATCTTTGACTCTGGTCTTCTGAAGATAGTCCTCTTCTGTAATATTTAACCCGACCTCACCGGCTTTAGTAACCGCTAATTTTACAAAATAAGGACCCGTTAATTCAAGAATAAGAACGGTAGCAGTTATGATTATGACTATTGTGTTTCCGATTTCTCCAGGAAAGTTATTGCTTGCTAAAATAGATAAACCGATTGCAACGCCAGCTTGACTAAAAAGGCATAACGGTAAATATTTCTCAATTGTTTTGGGTGCTTTAGAAATTTTTGCTCCCCAGACAGCTCCAACCATCTTGCCAGCACTCCTGCCAATAAGATAGACTATAGCTAGTAGGATAATAGGAAGGCTCAAATAACTTATATTTAATTTTGCTCCAACAAGAACAAAGAACAAGACATAAATCGGAGGCGTAAAATCAGCAAGTAATTTAAATATCTCTTTGCTTTTTTTCGGAATAAAATTTGTAATGATCGCTCCTAATGTCATAACTGCTAATAACATGTCTACGCTTATCGCTAATGCAAATCCAGAAACTAATAATACTGCCCCGATAGAAAAAACCAAAATTCTTTCTTTTTCAGAATATCTTTTTAAAAATTGATTAAGAATTACACCTGATACAATTCCTATGGTTATAGATACGCCGATCTCATATAAAGGATGGATAAATGTTCTTAACGCGCTCTCATGGATATTCCCGCTTAAGCTCCCGGCGATACTAAAAGCAATCGCAAAAAGCAGAAGCGCTAATGCATCATCCATTGCCACAATTCCTAAAACTGTTCTGGTTACGGGACCTCGTGTTTTATACTCCCGAAGTACTTCAGTGGTAGCCGCAGGTGCTGTAGCTGAAGAAATAGCGCCCAATAATAACCCAAGTGACCAAGCTAATTTCCAGTCCTTAAAAAGAAAAGTGCCTACTATACCTATAAGCATAGAGACTACAATGAATGCGCCAACACCTTCAAATAATAAAATATATATAAACTGCTTACCGTATTTGACTAAAATATCTTTCTTAAGCTCCCCACCGATCATAAAACCAATTAGACCTAAAGCAAAATAACTAAAGGGCTGAAGAGTACTAACAACATCATGATTGACGATTTTAAAACCAGATTCACCGATTAAAATCCCTACGGCCATATATCCAACAACCTGAGGAATTCGTAATTTCTGTAAAATACGTCCGCCTATTGTTCCGCCAAATAAAGACAATCCTAACAGGAACAATATATTCAGGTGAGGAATGGATATTTTAGATAAAATATAAGATACCTGTTCAGTCACGATTTTCTCCGTTTTTTTTATTATACCACTACCTTTGTCAAAATGATAATGGATTTAGGGAAAGTTATAGACGCAAGAGGTGTGGAAATCAAACTAACTATTTTACAAAAAAAGGGCTGCAACGTTTTAAGTCCAGCCCTATAGGATTAATACAGTTAAATACTATATACCCCTATCCTTAATTTCTTTATCATAATTTTTTTACGCCGCCAGAGTAAAAATCAATCATATAATTTTTAATTCTATCCATGTCAGAATCAGTAATTTCAGTTAAAGTTAAACCTAAAAGATACTTACTTTTTTCAGGCTCCTCTTTCTTTTCAAGCCAAACTACTCTCGCTATGGCTTTAATGGGCGCAGAATAAGCTGGAATTTTTATATCTATATCTATTTTAGTTATGCCTGATGTCAAATCCTCTATCCAGTTTTCATTCAACTTATCTAACACAAGCAGTGCCCCGCTATAGGTAAAATTTCTAATGTAGGAGGAATATTTTTCCGATAGTTCTCTGCGTGGATTATCATTTATAAATATATACTCTACAGGAATTTTTTGATCTAGGCGAGCAACCATTCTCCTTTCAGGTCCACCATATTTTTCTTCCATAAAAAATGCCTCCTTTATGAATACATTTTTTAAAACAACGGGGGAATGAATCACTATAATACTTAACTTAGCCATATATATTCTATTTATTTATATTATAACACATCTATTCCAAAATTGCGATTGATTAAGTGGGCGGGTTTTTATAGTTATAATAAGGGGCGGTTGGGGGGTATAAATTAAGGCAAACTCGCCAATAACTCCCACTCCAACGTTGCATTGCGTCCACAACATCCTGATGGTAGAGATGAAAGAATCTAATAGGGATTTTTGAAAGACTAAGGTAGGCGAAACATAAAATTATTTAAAAAGAGTAGCTCAGTGAAGATATTAGCCGAGCATCGTTTTTCTTAGTATCTTTGGTTGATTTTGAATTATAATCATCAATAAAGCTAAAGCGCAAGGATAACTTCTCGTTAATAGGATTTATGAACGCAGTCTCAGAATAGAACCTGTATTCACCTGATTCAGTTAAAGATGGGTAAAAGATTATATCTTGAGAGATTCGCGATTTACCAAAAAGCTTTTTTTCAAAAAAAGCCCTCGGGATTAAAACTGCCTCATTGCTATCTTTGGTATCATCCTTGAAATTAGCATGTTCTAAACCTATACCGACTTCGGTAATTGCTTTCCAATCAGGAATATCAGAAAACCAATATCCTATTCCAAGAGAGGGTATAATCCTGTAATCAATGTTAGCGAATCTATCGTGATCGCTCTCCAATTTATAAAAATTATACCACTTCCTCTCGCTAAAACTATAAGCATAGCGAATCATGCTATACCATTTTTGGGCATCCATTGTTTTATTTGCTGAAGAATAAAAAATATCGCCTTTTATAGTGAATTCATTGGCATCTGTTTTTCTATTGACATACAAACTGGAAGATAAGTGAGTATTTTCTGTATTGCCACTTGATTTATTTAAACCCATTGATATCTCTCTCTGCCAAAGCTTAGACTTATGTTCTTGTATTTTTGCAACTTTAACCTCTTCATCATTAACAATCTTATCAACAAATTCTTTTTTTATGGACACCGTTCCTAAAATTTGGTTTTCTATTGTTATTTGACTCTGATTCTCTGAAACTAATTTGCCGCTTACCTTATCTCCATTTTTTAGATAGATTTCCACTTCTTCTATATTAGAATCGGCAAAAAGATTATTTTGCGGTAATAATAGAAAGCAGGTAATTGAAATAATTGTTACGAATGCAGTTATACGATTATAGTTTAATTTCATTTTCTTTCCTTTTCCCAATTATACCATTTCCATTGCAAAATGGTAAGGGATTTAGGGGTGAGTTTAAGATAGGCTTGCCTCTAATTCCAACTCCAACGTTGTATTGCGTCTATAACATCCTAATACTATACACTCCAGCATATAAAAGTTATGAAACACCTGCCCATCCCTATGCTAAGCCAATCTGACTTTTAGGCATACATTAAGTATGCGTTTTACAGAAGTACACATTTTTTTGGACACTTTTAGAAAAAAATTTAAGCAACTGTAAGTATACAAAAGCAAAACGCAACCTACTATTTTTTAAATAAGTTGCGTCATAACCACCTCGCTTCTATAAAATTACGCTTACCGCCTAAAATAAACTGGCGGAGAGAGTAAGATTCAAACTCGCGTTGCTCTTGTGGCCCAAATCGTTTTGGAAGCGATCCGTGTTATGGCCGCTTTCGTACCTCTTTAGAATTTATCTTCAAAAGTTCCGAAATTACCGCCTAAAGAAAGCAAAAATTAAAATAGAGCCAATAATACAAATAAAACCAATAATCTTTCTTCTTGTCAAAAGCCACTTATGAAAAGTCTCAACGTTTGTCTCTAAAGCAGGCAATATCTTTTTTCTAATCCCGCCTATCTCTCGACCAAGATTATCCTCTAAATCATCATATGGTTTAGGAGCCGAAAAGAAAATAAGCACACCGGCAAGAAGAATTGCAGGACTCACCCAAAACAACAGATATTCTAAAACATCAAAAACCGAATTTACTTCTGACATTCTAGTACCTCCTTTCTTCCCTAGACACTAAATCAATATTTTCACCTGGTGGTGTTCTCCGGTTCTGTTCGAACTATTTATTAGCCGCTTCTTGTTCACTCCCACATCTCCCGTTTTGTTTATAATGGGGGAGAAAGCCGGTCAGTAAGGAAATAACTAATAATGCCCCCAGCCTGTCGGCGCTCCCGTATCTCCCGAGCCCCGCCTGGCTATCTTTTCAAAAAACTGCCGCAATTTCTAGGGGGAGGAAAGATATTATTTGTTCAAAAAACAACTGAATCTATATTTGCTGCTATTTAGCTATTTTAACTATGATACCATTTTTTACCAAATCAAACAATTCAATTATATCACGATTTTTCATTCTTATACAGCCGTGAGATGCCGGCGTGCCGATCAAATCTTCTCCCGGAGTGCCATGGATATAGATACACCGTGCAAATGAATCTATACCCTTGCCTTTATTGATACCTTTCTCAAACCCTGCCAGGCGCAAGATTCGGGTTGTTATAAGATCTCCTCCTCCACGCAAACTGGCTCTTTTCCCGGTATTTCTGCGCCGCTTAAAAATCGAGCCCAAAGACGCATCTCTTCCGATCTTACTGACTATTTGATGCAACCCTATCGGAGTTTTGTTACTACCGGACTTATTGCCTATTCCATATTTTGATGTAGAAATCGGGTAGGTTTTTATTACTTGGCCTCTAGAAAAAAGATAAAGCTTTTGCTGCGATATTCTTACAATTATACAATCAGATAGCTCTTTCAGCATCTCATCGCAGAACAGCTATTTATTTTCTTTAGCCTTATCATAGAGTTCCTGCAGGGTTAAGTTTTCGTTTCCGGGCTGTTCTGATATTTTATGCATTTCAGGAGCATATTTTTCAAAGTCTTCATGGGTTTTAGCGAATTCCTCTACTTCCTTTATAAAATCCTGATCCATAAACCAGTCTTTATCCGGATCTTTGATTTCCCTGATCCTTGGCTTCCATAGCAGCCATTTTCCGTCTATTTGCCGGACATCCCAATAGCCCTCGAAAAACTTATAAACTATTTCATCGTCAACCAAGTCTTTGGTAGATAGCTTGACATGTATTCTATTAGCTATTTCTTTGTCAGGTTTGATTATGACGATTGTTGTATCAAGAAGCGGCCGATACCCCCAGGCCCACTGCTCAAAACTGTATCCCATGACGAAATTGTCGGACAAAAGCCCAAATGCCTTCTCCAATTTCCGGATCTTGAGGTAATTATAAAAAGACCTAACAGCTTCGAGGGCGTCTTTATTGGAATCGAAAATTGTTATCTGTACGTCTTTTAGTGGTTGTTTTGAGGCGAGCATCTTACTACATTGTTCTATTATAGAATCAGAAGAAATAGCTATGCCCATTCCCCCCAATAACAACCCTGAGGTATTAATTCCAACTACTTCTCCGCAAATATTCACCATCGGGCCACCGCTTATTCCCCCAACCATAGTTATATCTGTTAGGAGATATTGAACGCCATTCTTCTTATCTTTTGCCCGTCTTGAAAATGCCCCCCGCAGAACAGCTGACTCACCCGACAGGCTGCCTCCCAGCGGATATCCTATAGCCAAGACTTCTTCCGTAGAAATCATCCCGCCAATAGGCGCGAAACTAAGCGCTGGAAGGTCTTTTTTAACCTTAATCACAGCAAGATCAGCATCTTTATCAGCCATTATGACGTCACCTGTCTCAAAAGTATTATCAGGTAATATGATTTTTGGGCTTGGTTCGAAGTCAATCACATGAAAGTTTGTCAAAATATAACCGCCTTTTTGGATCGCGAAACCTGACCCCTCACCCTCCCCACCCACAACACGGACCACTGACCGGCGCACTTTCTCCACAGTGTCTTTTTCGTTACAACCTATTTTCTTAGTACCACCGAGTTTATTTTCTATTTTCTGAATTCGTTTGGATAATCTAGAGGTTTCGTTAGCTGTGTACGCAATTACCCCCGCAATGAAAATTAATAGAAGCATCTTAAGAAATTTCTTCATTTTATTAATTGAATTTGATATAGTGAAAATCTAACAGAAAATTTTAAAAACTCTAGAAACATCCCCTAGTTTTATTCATTTTTCCTGCCCTTAACCATAGGCACAAATCTTACCGGAATAATATCCGTGGTGATCAACTTACCTTTTATCTTTTGCACTAATTTTAGATTCTGCCAATACACCCCCACCGGAATAACTAATCTGCCGCCATCAGCTAATTGCCCGATTAAAGAAGCGGGTATTTCCTCAGGCGCACAAGTAACAATGATCCTGTCAAAAGGAGCCTGTCCAGGCCAACCCAGAAAACCATCGCCTGTTTTCAGATAAATATTACGGTAATCCAGCTCTTTCAACAGTTTTTCTGCCTCTCTGGTCAGCGGCTCCAATATTTCTATACTGTAAACCTCCCTGGCTAATTCCGCAAGTATTGCTGCCTGATAACCGCTTCCCGTGCCTATCTCTAAAACTTTTTCCCTGCCTTTAAGTTGTAATAATTCTGTCATCAGCGCAACTATATAAGGCTGAGAAATAGTCTGCCCTTCACCGATAGGTAGAGGCCTATCCTCATAGGCTGAATACTGATAAATCAAGGGCACAAATTTATGCCTTTCTACTTTACGCATTGCTTCTAATACACGCCTATCTTTAACCCCGCGCTGTTCTATCTGATAGGTTACCATTCGCTCTCTGAGATTTTTAAAATCCAGATCAGATGAAACCTGAGTAACTGCCTCTTGAGCAAAAATTAAGGTATAATTAATCATGAGAATTAAAATTATTGTTAGTATTCTATACATTTTTTATTATCCCCATCTCGTTAACTAAAGTCTTTCTATAAATAAACCTATAGAGGAAATGTATTTTTCCTGAGAATCTAAAAAAGCAGTATTATGTCCTCCGTTTATCTCTACCAGCTCCTTTGGTTCCGGGCTGGCATTATAAAGCTTATTGGCTAATGCAAATGGCACTATCTCGTCATTCCTGCTGTGGATAAATAATTTTGCTACCTGCATCTTTTTTATCTTTCCCAGAGAATCATATGAATTAGAGAAAATAAATCCAGGCAAAAAAGGATATATCCGACTTGCCATATCCTTTCCGCTGGAAAATGCCCCTTCCACTATTATGGCTTTGACTTTTGCATTTGCCGCAAGGTCAATAACCACTGCTGTTCCCAGCGACTCCCCATAGAGAATAATTTGTTCCGGCAGGATGCGCCGGCTATCCACCAGATAATTGTAAGCAGCTTTTGCATCAAGATAAAGCCCTTTTTCAGAAACCTTCCCTTCACTTTTACCAAAACCCCTGTAATCGATGATAAATATATTAACACCTGTATTCCGCAGCATAAGTAACTTTTCCAGCCGGTGTCCGATATTACCCGCATTACCATGAAAGAACAAAAGTGTATATTTCGCGTTACTCTGAGGTATAAACCAGCCATTGATTTTTAACCTATCCTCTGTCTTTACATATACATCCTCGAAACTAATATTAAAAGCGGAGGGATAAGATTCTATTCTCTTTTCAGGATAAAATATCCCCCTGCTTTCAATGTATTTGATGTATGCCGTAATAATTACCACACCGAAAAGAATAAGATATAATGTTCTGGTCATCCCGAAAGCCTCCCAGATTAAAAAGGGATAATTCTCTCTAGTTATAAGCGAAAAATAAGGCCCTATAAAGACTAAAAAGGACTGCCCCCTTTAAAATACCTCCAGATAGCTCGGTCGGGGACAGTCCCTGTCTTGTCTTGACGATTAAACTGTTATTTTATCAAATTCCTCTATGGTGATTGCGGGGAAACTGGTGAAGGAGATATTGGTCAGCTTATTTAATGCGATCGAAGCCTTCATCACTTCCGCAACTCCG
>JAHKAP010000063.1 GCA_018825985.1 Candidatus Omnitrophota bacterium | reverse complement strand
ATTCCGGTAGCATCAATAGTCCCTAAGGCGCTTATACTATTGCCTACATTATTTAAGGTAGTAGAGCCTGCGGTGTTAGTCAGGCTTAATGTCCCGGCAGTTAAAGCTCCGGATTGGGTTATAGCCCCTCCTGCTGCCAGGGTTAAAGTCCCGGTTCCTAAATTAACAGTACCCAGGTCTACAACGTCACTCTCGGTTACGGTAATTGACCTGCCAGTAGCATCGCTTCCTGCAGTTGTGTCGGCATTTAATGTAGCAACATTAGTTTTAATTATATTAGCAGAACCGCCTGAATTAATGGTTAAAGATAAAGTATCCGCGTTAATAGTCTGGACATTATTATTGATTTGGCCGCTTTTTATAGCTACTGTTTTACCAGCCAGATCCACATCTGCGCCTAAATCCAATGCCCCTGTCCCGCCGGTAGCTCCGATAGTGACTGAGGTAGCGGCTGTTCCTTTAATCTTGGCTATCTCACTGTTAACAAGATTAAAAGTTCCGGTAGAGCCGTCTCCCAAGCCAATAGTAGATGTTGTATCGGACGGTTTAGCTGTTAAAGCCCCTGTAGTAGTTAGGGTGGCTAAGTCTAAATTAGTTAGAGTTGAACCAGTAAGGCTTAAGTCTCCGGAGGTTACGGAGTTGGCAGTAAAAGTAATAGCATTATTGCCAGCAGTTGCGGTAAGCGCTCCAGAACCAGCGTCAAGATTAGCACCAAAGGTTATTGCTCCGGTTTGAGTTAAGGTGATTGCGTTATCGGTAGTAGTAATTGTTCCGCCGGTATTATCAAATGTAGTTCCAGCTGAGGAAAATGCGCCGGATCCGGTATTTGTTGTCGCCCCAATAATAATTGCTCCGGTATGCCCGGTAAGATCTACATTGCCACCGGTAGTGGTAATTGTCCCTAAGGTATTATCAAAGGCAATTCCGCTAGAGGTTAAACTTCCGCCAGCTGTATCAATAGCAGCGTTAATATCTACATTCCCTCCGGCAATAAAGATAAGATTTAAAGTATCTCCTCCTCCGGGAGTTCCGTCAGATATCCCGCCATTAATAATAATATTTCCAGCAGCATCTAAGGTTAAGGTAGCCCCGGTTACTCCATTGAAGTTAATACCGACTGCGGCTAATGTAATATCGCCATTCTCGGCGTTAGGGGCTGCTGTGCGGGTTTCTAATTCAACATTGCCGCCTTGGAGAGCTGTTTGTAATAACCCCACATCCACAATAGCAGAATCGGCTGTGGTATACCAAGGACTGCCAACGGTATCCATATTTGCATGCGCGGCGCCATTATCCTGAATAATTATATTATTAGGATCAATAAGCCAGGTTCCCGGCCTGCCGTTTTTAGCCCCGACATTAGGCGCGACATTGATATCAAAAACTTTAAGTCCCGAAGTTTCAATAAACCCGCCGTCTCCGGAGAATTCTCCTCCTTGCGCAGAAATTTTAGCCCCGGTTTTAATTATAGCAGTATCTTCGCTGTATATATTTATATTCCCGCCTCGGCCGTTTAACTTAGCATCCGCAGTAGTTACGCTGTTTCCATTTAAAGAGACTATATTTTTTGCAAGAAGTTTAATATCTCCGGCATTGCCATTTAACGCGTCCGCTTTGATTTCTCCAAATTGTCCTACCATTTCTCCCTGAATGAGCACATTTCCACCATTGAGATTATCCTGATCAGCGGAAACATCAATCTGGCCGGTATTCTGTATTATCCCCTGACTTTCCGAGGTAAGTATAACCTGGCCATCTTTTTCTATCAGTGAGGTTGCTTTTATTGTTCCCTCTTGGTTTACTAAATTATCAAAGATCCCTGTTATTGCCTCAGAACAAATCTTTACTAATCCGCCTTCAGCTAAGATACTGCCGGTATTAGAAACTGCGTCGTTTACCTTATTATTATCCTTATCCAAAATATCTGTTTTTACCTTTTCGGTAATTACTGCCTGGATTAAGCCACGGTTGTCCAGTTCTAAAGTAGCAGCTTCTCCGGAAACTAAATTCACGCTTCCAAGACGGGCAGAAATAGTCCCTTCATTTTTTACCGCTCCGGCAATCAGTGAAACACTCCCTCCGCCATTAGTTTCGATAATTCCTTTATTATCAATAAATCCATTTACCGTATCTTTAAAGAGATTATATCTATTAATAATAAAATCTTCATTAACCATATTTAAGGTTGAGGCTACTAATCCACCAACATTTACAGAGCAATCCTTGCCAAAAAGTATGCCATTGGGGTTAATAAGAAATATGTTGCCGTTGGCATTTAGCGAGCCATATATCTCTGATATGCTTCCCCCGGTAACGCGGTTAAGGGCGACAGAGGAACTGGAGGGCTGCAGGAAATTAACAGTTTCGCTTGCCCCTATGCCGAAACCATTGTAATTAATAATTACCTTGTCTGAGGTTCGGATATTTAAGGTGCTTGGGTTTTCGAGGGAAAATTGCGCCTGGCCGTAAACAACATTTTCTCCTTCAGGTAAAGCCAGGAGCGGATAGGCGCTAATATGGATGATGAGTAATATCGCAAAGAGGATATTAGCTAAGAATTTAATTAGAATAAATCTAGGTGTCCCCATATATGCAGTTCGCTTTTGGATTTATCTTCCCGGTCTGGGTTAATAGGAAAACCCAAATCCATTCTAAGATAAAAGTTTTTCCAGAGGTTAAATCTTAATCCTGCCCCTGAACTCATTAAAGATTCAGATTTTTTCTCGCCAACCAGAGGGTCTCTGAGATATCCTTGGCCAAAATCCAAGAAATAGACCATCTGGATCTTTTTCTGCCAGGGTATTTTTTTAGGTAATATAAATAATGGGGTTCTTAATTCCAGGTTAAGGTTATAGCCATAGTCGCCCATATAGGCTAACTCAGGATATCCCCGGACTGTATCCATGCCTCCTATATAAAATTGTTCTCCGCTCACTAATTTATCCGGTGAATATTGGGAACGGCAAGACAGCAATAGATAAGAAGATAAAGGCAGATTCTGCTGTCTTTTTAATTGCATGATATATTTGGTAAATTCTCCCCCAGAACCTATGCGGCTTGCCCCGGGATCATTGCGTTCCAAGGAGCCTGCAAAATCCGGTATGCCGTAATCAAGTTCATTGCTAAAGAATGTTCCGCCGTATATATCGTCTCTGTTTAGACTGAAGTTTACTTTAAATATACTTAAGTCATCATTACTGGTTTGAGTATTTAAAATATAATTTTGACTGTCTTTTATATCAAATCCCCAGGTAAGGATTCCTCGCAGGTGTTCCTCGTCAATCAAGGGATTGCTTAGATATATCCCTGCGGTAAGTGCCTTTCCTTCGGCATTTAGTTCTTTAAATTCTTTTACAATCTCTGTTTGGACATAACTGAGATATCCGCCGAATCTTGCGTTATTTAAACTAACCGGGATATTATAATCCATACTGCCGCCGATTAATCTCTCATTGCTCTTTAATAATTTTAAAGAAAGCATTTCGTCGAAACCAAAGACGTTATTATCTATATATCCTAATCCTAACCTGGATTCGCCAGTATATTTGGTTCCCCGGTTGTCATATTCTAAATACATATGTTTGGGAGAGCGGTAATTTACCTTTAAACTTATATCCGTTGTCTCCGGTTTATCCCCTTTTACCAAAACAGCTTTTACTGTCCTGTCAGGATTGGTATTTACCCTTTTGAGCCCCTGCATTAAGTCTTGATATAGTACGGTTTCTCCTTCTTTTACAGCAAATCTTTCCCGGATAAATTCCTTATCAGAGTATTTTGTATCTTCAACCACTATATTCCCTAAATAACCCTCGATGATTTTTATCTCAACCGTGGCTTCTTTTATCTTTTGATCAGGCACATAAACAAAGGTAGTAATGTAACCTTTGCTGCGGTAGTATTGCTGAATAAACAAGGCTATCTGGTTGAATTCTTCTAATCCAAGATTGGTATTTCTATATTTGGATAAGAAAGGTACAAAATCCTCTGGTTCGAATTTGGTTATACCGTTCAAGACGAATTTTTCAATATAGACTTTTTGTCCGGCGGTTGTTTCTAGGTTCAGGCGTTGGTCTTCTATGCCTATTCCGGGCTTAACTTTTGTTTTTTCCTCGAATCCGGCCATCTTTTTTTCTGATTCATCCAGTATTTTGCTTTCAATGATGCCGGCTTTGGCTGATGAAGGCGTTTGGGACTGGGCATAAACAGGCATAATGTTAACGAGACAGAAATAAACCATTATCGATAGAAGAAAAGTATTTCTTGCTTTATAATGTGAATGCATTTTTATCTTACAATTCTATTAAGATAACTTTGGGCTATAAACTCGCCAGGATTAACCAGGAGAATCTTATTAAAGAAGTCGGCAGATTTTTCCAGTTCTCCTGCTTGATAGTATTGGAACGCCAAATCATAGAGATATCCAATAACCCCGGTTTTATTAGTTGGTTTAGGAGGCAAGCCAGTTGTAGTTTTCGGTGGCGCTGTTTCCTCTTTGGATAAGTAACGCTCTATCTCGGTCTCTATAAAAATCCGACGTTCCTGTTCTTTTTGTCTGCTCAATTCATAAGGTATCTTATTCTCAACATACATTCTTGCTTTTGGGTGTTCTGGCTGAAGAATAAGCAGTTCATTGAATAGATTCAGCGCTTTAACGTATTCTCCGGAGTTAAAATAAATCACAGCTTTTGTGTAGAGCGACTCAGCCCCGGATTTATTTAAAATAGGAGGTAGCATTTGCTGTAGATAATAGGTTGCTTTTACTTGTTGGGGGTCAAGACTGATTATTTCCTGGAAGAGTTCTTTTGCCCCAATGTAATCTCCCTGGGAAAAGTAATCTAACGCTTCTTTGTATAGATTGTTTATTTTTTGTTCTTTTAGCGCCAGGGGAATCTTGGTTTCTAAATATTCCCGGGCATTTATTTGTTGCGGGTCTAAAGCCAGAATCTGGTTAAAAATCCCGTTAGCGTTTTCGTATTCACGGTTATTAAATGAAGCAATGGCTTCATTGTAGAGGGCTTGAACCTTTTGTTTATTAAGAATTTGAGGTATTTTACTTTCAATATATTCTTGAGCCTGGATTTGTCCCGGATCTAATGCAATAATCTCGTTGAACGCCTTAGCGGCCTCATCGTAATTTTCGACACTGAAGCCAAGTATAGCCTCTCGATAAAGATCTCTTATCCTCTGCTCTTTTATTAAGTCAGGTATTTTTATTTGGGCATAATCTTTAG
Organism: Candidatus Omnitrophota bacterium; assembly: GCA_018825985.1. Taxonomy (GTDB): domain Bacteria; phylum Omnitrophota; class Gorgyraeia; order Gygaellales; family Profunditerraquicolaceae; genus JAHKAP01. The sequence goes on along the minus strand of JAHKAP010000063.1, from coordinate 779 downwards.
CTTCTTTATGATCAGGATTAAGCTCTAATATTTCACTGAAGAGATTGGCCGAACCGCTATACTCCTGTTTATTAAATAAGTCAATAGCCTCTTTATTAAGCGCCGCTATTTTTTCATTTCTTATTGCCTGCGGTATTTTTGTTTCCAGATAATTTTTAGATTCTTTTTGGTGGGGGTCAAGCAAAAGGATGTCTTGGAAGGCTTGGGTTGATTTAGTATAATCTTTCGCGTAGAAGTATCTATAGGCATCATTATATAGGTAAGAGATTCGCTCCGAATTTTGCCGCTGTTTGATTTTTTGAGCCTGGTTGATAATTTTTTGAGATTTTTCTGGGCCGATCCTCTCTGCTTTTAATAGCAGGCTGGTGATTTCTTCGGCTGTCTTGGCCATTCTTTTTAAATTTATATCATTAGCTTCGGTATAGGCCTTATTGAACATAATTAAGGCATTTTCGTAATGCCCTAATTTATATAGGTAGTTTCCGTCTTCAAGGATATCCTGAGCAGATTTTGTCTTGATAATCACAAATCCCTCAGGGTCTTTCTTAATCTGCGGGTTATACAAGCTGTTTTTTTGATTATTAGTATCGGCGGGTGATAAATCAGGCGAAATTAAATAGAAGAAAGCTGAAAACAAAATAAAAAAAACAACCTTTGTTTGTTTTATTTTTATAAAGCCTTTGGTGTCCCGATGATGTTTAACATAAGTATTCAAACCACGCTATTGCCAATAAGCAGAATGTGCATACGGCCAGTAACAACAAGATGATATTATGTAT
>JAHKAP010000062.1 GCA_018825985.1 Candidatus Omnitrophota bacterium | reverse complement strand
TAAATATATTCTTAATAAATATCTTTTAAATATCCTAAATATTTCCTAACCCCCCAAAATAAGCCCTTAAACCCTATTGGGTATAGCCGGAAGAAAGACACATAGCCATCCCAAAATAGATTAATTAAGGCATAAACCCGGCCTAGTGGCCAATAGATCATCTTCCTGACCAATAAAATCATAAAAGGAAATTCTACAGTTATGGCAAATAGTTTAAGCAAATTCTCGGCTGCCCGGTTGATTTTTATATCTATAGACTTAAATGGATAGGCCCGGCAGGAAGAAAGCGGAATATCTGATAATAAACCTTTTGTATCGCATAAATCCCTGATTTCGGTACCCGGATACGGCATAATCAATTTAACGCTGCTATAATCCACCCGGCATCTTATATTCAGCCGTAAAGTCTCAAAATCGGCATCAAGCGACCCCTCCGGTATCCCGATAACATTTGTAGTCTCTAGCCTGATCCCATAGCTTTTTATTATTCTGGCCGCATTGATAATAGTCTCCTTGGACATTTTTCTTTTTAAGATATTATTCCTTAAATGATCATCTGCAGTCTCTAAACCCATCGATATGCTTACGCACCCGGAATTTTTTAATATGGCAGCTACCTTATTATTAATATGGTCGGCGCGGGCATAGCAGAAAAATGGAACACCTACTTGTTTTTTATAAAGGTCACAAAAATCATCCAGCCATTCAAACGAATAAATAAACAAATCATCCTCAAACATCACCAGCCTTAAAGATGTTTTTTCTTTGACTTGTTTTATTTCCTCGATAATATTTCTTGCGCTCCTTCTTCGGATTAACCCAGGATGATTATTATATAAATTATTATAGGCGGGATTAGAACAATACGAACAGCTATATGGACACCCCCTACTGGTAATTACATGCATCTTCCTCTTAGTAAAAGCCTCATCGTTAGGGAAAAGCCCCCTGTCCGGAAAGGGGAGAGTGTCTAAATCCCGGATCAACGGCCTTAACGGATTCTTATATATGTATCCGTCTTCTTTAACCCAAAGGTTGCCTATATTTCTTACGGGATATCCCCGGCTGATATTTTCAACCAGTTCCAAGAAAGCGAATTCCCCCTCTCCGCGACAAATGCAGTCTATGCTGTTATCCTGGATTATATCGGGCACAAATGTAGGATGCGCTCCTCCAAAAACAGAATAAATATTAAAATCACGCTTGATCTGCTTATTTATCCCAAGATAGAAACCATAAAGCAGCGTAGGGGCGCTATAAGCAACAATCTCATATTTTTTTTTATTAAGTTTCCGGAAAATTGTTTTATAGTCAGCCCGGGCAACATCTATTTTATGCCCTTTTGGTTTTAATAGGCTCGAAAAAAGCATGATGCCTAGATGTTCGATACAGATATCTTTAACTACAAATAATATGTTCATCTTAACGGCATCGCATCATAGTTTTCCTATGTTTGTATATACGCCTAAAGAAGCCATACCAGCCGCACGTAGGATAAAGCCTAAAATAACTGCAATAATTCGACCATATAAAACTAAGGTACAAAAATAATTTATTGCTCGGCATTCTGATCAATAATCCGAAAATAGGCATAAGAAAAGGAAAACTGACAACAATACCGAATAACCGATGTAAATTAATGATCTTCTTCTTTTCCGATAGGCTCCTAAAACCGTGCAGAGGATGGTCATGAGACCGGACCATCCTCTGGAAATGTCCTGAGGCGCTTATTGAATATTTACCTAGAATGCCAAGTATATTATGGTCAAGGACACCAGAGTGCTCAGCAAAACTCCCCCGCGGTTTCCTCATGGAAACAGAAAAATCCGTATTGGGGTATATCGAGAACATGCTGACTTTGGCAAAATCAGCCTGGCATTTGATATTCAATCTCAGTGTTTCTATATCGGCATCGATGGACCCGCCGGGAATGCCTATTATATTGGTAGTTCGTATCTTAATCCCCTTGTCTTTGAATAAAGTAGCCTTTAGAACGATCTCTTGTTTCGACATACCCCTATTCAATACCGAATTCCTCAAATAATCGTTGCCTGCTTCTAACCCAAAAGATACACTGTAGCAATTTGCTTTCTTTAATAGAGAAACGATTTCAGGAGTAACCAAATTTGTCCTTACATAACAGGAAAACGGTATATTGATGTTTTTACCATATTTATCGGAGAATTCACTAAGCCATTCAGGCATAAGTATAAAAATATCATCATAAAAAAGAATGAAGCTAACCTTTTGCATTTCCTGAGCCTGTCTGATCTCTCCGATCAGGTTATCAACGCTCCTGCGCCGATATATATTTTTGCCATTATAAATACGCCGCATAATATTGTTATAACAATAAGGACAGCTATAATGGCAACCTCTGCTGGTTATCATGCTTATCCGGTCAATAAAAAAAGGCGACTTCAGCAAAAAAAGTTCCCGGTCGGGAAATGGTAGTTGATCAAGATTATCTATAAGCGGTCGTAAACTGTTTTTATATACCCTGCCTTCTTTTTTTACCCATAAATTCCTTATATTTTCGATACTCTTGCCGCTTGCCAGGCAATCCGATAATTCCAATATAGGATATTCGCCTTCACCAACGCATACGGCATCAACGCCGTAATTTTCTATTATTTTAGGGTTAGAGGTCGGATAAGGCCCCCCGAATATGGAAAATACTTTAAACCGGTTTTTTATTCTTTTATTAAGCTCAAGATAATAATTAAAATAATAACCCAGCGTGCTGTAAGCCAATATAGTCGGAACCTTATCCTGTAATTTTCTGAATATAACTTCATAGTCAGCTTTTATCAGCCCTGTTGCATGCCCATGGCGTTTTAAAATACCGGAAAGATACATTATACCTAATTGTTCGTCTTCAATCTCCTGCAAAACAAATAATATCCGCATAATTAAATCATTAATTAAGTTTACCTTACTTCTGATCTATTGATCAAAAGGCTGAGTAAATGGGCAAAATGGGGCAGAATATCGCATAAAGATATTTCACATTTCATATTTTTGAAATCCAGATAATTAATCACCGTCCTGATTCTATTGCCAGCTCTTAACAAATAAAATGCCTCGCCAAATAAAATCCAACGGAACTTTTTACCAACAGAATAATCATATTCAATATCCAACTCTTCACCTATTGCTTTTTTAAAAAGCATTTGAGGAAAATTTACCCCATATACCATCGCTGCCTCTATTGCGCCCCAGAGCCTGGGGTTAGCGTCGATAAGTTTAGGCACGCCATCTTTTTTATCAATAATATACTGCAGGCATATAACCCCCTCCCATTCTAACGACTTCAATAAATTTATAGAAATATCAGTTATAATTTTATCTTTTATCGATACTATAGCGATTGGCGGGCCGAATTTAACCGGATATTGACGGATGGTTTTAGTCATGTATATTACTTTTGAGTTTCCTTTTTCGCAATAGGCGTAGAAATTCACCACTTCTCCCTCTATATATTCCTGAATAATAGGCAGAGAACGTTCAGAATCAAGATCAGGATAAAATAAATATTTCGCTTTAATTATTTTATCTAAAAGCGAATTTGATGATTTAACTATATCCATACCAAAGCCACCGGCAGAGAGCCGTGGTTTTATTATAACCGGATAACGCAATATCTCTTTTAAATTTTCCGCTTCATCAATGCTGTTTAGATAAAATGTCTGTGGGGTCTGAATATTACTTTCTGAGGCATGCCTCATAAGAGAATATTTGTCTCTCACCAGATTAAATGCCGCATATGGCGGCAGAGGTATTAAATTAGTATATAAAGAATATTCCTGCCTGTTCTTTATCATAATTTCGAAGCTGTTATCTAACACAGGGATAATGGTATCGGGCTTAAATTTCTTAACATTGAACAATATAACTTCGTGAATATCTCCCTTGCTCGGATATAGAAAATGCGCTTTAGAATGCTTTGAATAAAATGACCGAGATAGCCTGGATGTACCCCCTGTAATAACATTTATGCCCTTTAAGCCAAAATCTCTAGTAAGAGCCAAGGCAATCCTTGTATTAGCATCTAAAATCATAACTGTTTTTTTGCTCATATCTATAATCTTAAGTTTCCGGGCCATACCCTATAAACTTATCATAAAATTTCTTGCTCCTGGTAATGCATGCGCAAGCATCCAATGATGAATAAAAACCATTCTTGGACATGCTCGACCATATATTCGATAATTTATCGTTGCGAATATTGCCAAAATTGACCGGGACAAAACTGCATGGCTGCACATCGCCATAAGGAGAAACATATAATAATTTTTTCAAAGCAGCATTGCACTCGGTAAATTTATTGCATACCCCTTCAAAATATACATAACAAGGATCCAACAAACTGCTCAAGTATTCTTTTTCCGCTTCCGATAATAAAAAATTAGAACAATTTGCCCATTTACCTGCCCGGGCAGCCAAAAGCACTCTTACCCCGCTGGCCCCAATGTCCTTAGAGAAATTAATTATCTTTTCCAGCTCTTTACCGGCGATATTCTCCCTTGTGGTATATGTAGATACTAAAACCGGGATGTCGGCTTTCACGCATTCCTTCATGGCTTCAGTAATTTTTAAAAAACAACCTCTTAAGCCCCTAAGCTTATCATGTGTTTGAGGATCGGCGCTATCAATGCTTAAATTAATATACGAAACTCCTGCATTCTTTAACCTTGAGATCATACCGCTGGAAAGCAATAACCCGTTAGTGCTGACAGCGCTTATCATCCCCCTATCAACTGAATATTTAACATATTCAGGCATTTCGTCCCTTATAAGAGGCTCTCCGCCTGAAAAAATAATAAGATAAATTCCAGAATTATACGCCTGCTCAATTAAATCAAATACTTCTCCCTGACTTAACTCACTACGGCTCTCATCCTTCTGCCCATATATCCCGCAATGAACACAGCTTAACTGACACCGGTAAGTCAACCCTACCTCTAAAGAACAAGGCCTGATCCGAAGAATATCGCTTTTTAACTTCCGTATTCCAACCTTAATCTTATTCCTTAAAGAAAGTGATTTTAAAAATATTGCGTATTGGTATTTTTTTATCATTAGCGACTTGAACATATTATTATCTTAATTATTTTTTACGCATTTTAATACAATAAACCACCCGGTGAATAATTTAAGCTTCAAAATTTTTCCTACCCGGTCAGATAAGAAAATCAGGGATTGCGATATTTTATCCAGAATCGGTTCGTTAATAAATTTCCTCATTAAAACCAATACGCTATTTAACGGACTGATAACATGGACTATGATTTCACAATCGTGAACAGTTAAACCCAAAGATTCCACTATCCGCTTTAATCTTCCCGGCGCGTAAGACTGGACCGGATAACGGTTTAAACCAAGCATTTTTTCCAATTTCAACATTAAAAAAAAATTAAAATTCCATTTATTATTTACAGCTATAACCATGGCGCCGCCGGGCTTAATACACCTTTTTAACTCCAGGATTGATTCCAGGAACTCAGTCCTTGAATTAAAATGATCGAGGGTCGAGGTAGATAATATAATATCGAAAGAATTATCCTTAAAAGGCAAGCGCTTTACGTCAGCTACAGAATAGCTTTGCCTTAAACCTCTACGCTTTAGCTCTATATTTGCTTTCATAACAACCTCTTCGGATATATCCAAAGCAAAAATTGATGATCCACAATTAGACATTGAAAATAACACTTCATCTTCGCCAAAAGCCTCTTCACACAAATCAGTCTTAAATATCAACTTATCCTTAAATACGGGTATCCATTTTTTCATAATATCCCTGAATTCTCTGGATTTATACCTGCCCAGGGTTTTATCAATACGCGTGTTAGTCATGTTCTTTATGGCTAACTGGTTCCAAAAGATTCTATCGCTGATTATCTCCATAATATAAAACTGATTACATGTTAATACAATTTATCCGCCCCTAAAAAACATAAGGCATTTTACGAATTTATTCATCCTATCAACTAATCTTTCCCTATAGCATCCTCTTATGGCCAGGCATTCTGCCGCATTGCACATTTTCATTTCTCTGATCTTATTATGAGTGCTTTCCGATTCCCAAATATGTTTTAATGAATCCGTGGTCAGGTTCCCAATAGCGCCGCCAGCCATAGAACTTGCGTAAGAACATAAAAATACCTCACCCATTTCTTTGATTTTTATGGTTGAACCAACAACTTCGCAATGCCTATTTCTATTATTTAATTCACCACGGTAAAAATATTTAATCTGTTTGAGGCGGCCGTAAGACTCGATTATTGACGGACTATGTCTCTTTAACCTGCATAGTTCATCAATAATGTAATCTGTTTTTTTGATATCGACCGGAGAGAAATCCCGCCCTGTTGAGCAACCCTGGCTTAATATCTTATAAATTCTAAAGTTGTAAGGCTGGAAAGAAATCATAATCTTGTTCTTATGGGCAAACTCAGCCAGGCTTAATATCTCATCTAAATTATCCTCCATAATCGTTGTATTAATCTGCAAGGGTACTCTCCCCTTAAGGTATTCTATAGCCTGCATTGATTTATTATAAGTCCCCTGAATGCCCCTAAGTTCATCGTGTGTTTGAGGCTTAAACCCATCTATAGATATATTCACTAAAAATACCTTATTTTTCACTAATTTTTCAGCTGTCCGGAAATCAATAAGCGTTCCATTTGTAGTAATTAACACCTTTGTGTCATTATCGTAACAGAATTTTATAAGCTCAAGGAAATCATCTCTATAAAACGGCTCTCCGCCATAAAATCTCAAAAAACACGGCCCAAGGTAATTTCTTATGTCCAGTATAATTTTCTTCCAGGAATCCGCAGGCAAATCTTTATGTTGGTTTATTTTCCAAAAATCACATTGCAGGCATCTTAAATTGCACTTTCTAGTTAACACAATATTAATAAGGTTTGGGGGGACAAATAAATTCAGCCCGGATAATAAAGAAAGTTTATCAAAAAACTCTTTCCGGGCCGTACTTTTAAATATAGATAAAATTAATCGTAGCCTTTTCTTTAACATTATTTTTAAAGATTAACTCTCGCATCAACACTTATCCTGTATAATATCGCGGTATATCCGATAAGTTGATTCTGCCTCTATACCGCAATCAAGTAATTCCGCTCTTTTCTTTGCATTATGCCCCAGGAGATCACGAAGACTGCGATCTTTATACAATCTGAATATTGCCCGCGCTAAAGAGACGCTGTCTGCCGGCTTGACTAATAAACCGTCTTCTCCGTCCTTAATTATGCTTCCCGCGCTGGGCAAATCGCTAAAAATCACTGCCCTTCTCGAGGCCATGGCCTCAATAAGCGCCAAAGGCAGCCCCTCGTAAAGGGAAGGCAGAATAAAAACATCACAGACCCCCAGGTAACTTTTAACCTGGTCATAGGCAACCGTGCCTGTAATCGTTACCGTCCCTGCCAAATCCATCTTAGAAATCATATTTTTAATATTTGTTAGTTCCCCGCAATCAGGACCGACTATCAACAATTTCAAATTCTCTATTTTATATTCTTTAATTAAAATACCAAGGGCCAGGATAAGAAATTTAATGCCTTTTCTGGGCAATATTCTGGCCATAGTGAGCAATGTAAATTTGCCGCGCAAGCCATGCCTATCCAATAATTCGTCATTAACAGCTACGCCCTGAAATTGTTTTACATCAATACAACTAATCTGATGGCTGATCTTAGCAAACGCTCTCTTATCTATCTTCAAGATCTCTTTCTGCTGTATATCTGATGGGCAGAATATCTTATCAGCTTTCTTTATCAGCGCTTTACCCATAGAATAATCATAAATTATTTTAAGGAACTTGAGGGCGGGGTTTCTGAATTGATAGCCATAGACGGTTAAGACCAAAGGAATATTGAATCTTAAGCAATAAAAATATGAAATATCCGTTGTATAAGACCCGTATTCAAAAGCATGTATCAGGTCGGGTTTTTCTTTTATTAATAAAGAAAACAGCCCGGGTGTAAAACGATAAATCTGCAAAGGGTTATTTGAAACCTTAACCGAAACCATCGGAATAGTAATACGATTGTAAGTGCCGATCTTTATTCTTTTTTCTTTGTTTATATTCCTGCCGCCGGATATGACCACTACTTCGCTATTTCCGGCAATCGCCGAAGCCAGGTAGTGAACGTGATGCTCCCTGCCCCCGACAAATTCCGGATAAGACGTATGGACTACCATGGCTATTTTCATATAAAAAACAGATGAACGATAATTATTTTATTTTAAAATGGGTCATTAAAAATAACCCTGTCCGCATCCAGGGTTAGATCTTCAATACCTATCTTTTCTTTCACAAAATGCGTGTTTCCCATTGATAATATGTCTGTATTCAGATAACCATCTCTCCTGATAGCAACAAGGTTATTACATTCTTTATTGCATGTATCGTCCGTATTCCGCATATAAGAACCATACCCCCGCGCGCAGCTGCAATACCGGGAAGTATTTAAATAATAATAAGGAAGATATATATGCGCCTTAATGTTATTTTTCTTGAGTTGTCCGTGGGTTTTTAATAAATGGTTAGTATTATTGAATTCCAGTGCTGTTATATTCCTGGTTTTAAGAAAATCGAGGAAAGCTCCGGGAAAAGAGCAGTCAAAATCTTCATTTACTATCTCGGCACCTTTAGATCTAAGGTCTTGATAATTGAATTTTGATAAATACCGGGATGTCAATAGCCTGCCGGCAATGGCCCTGAAATGGCCGGAATAATCCTCCAGTAATTCTAAAACTCCCCAATCATTAATAACCAATTCACAGGCAATACTGTTCAATATAATGTAATCCAGCAGGGCCTTCAGCCTGTCTATTCCCTCTCCGGTAAAGTATGAAGTAACTAACGTCAAATTTGCGCCGCTCTTGACGCATTGCTCAGCAATGCCGCTGATAGTTTCGCTATCAGGCAGGCGTCGCTCACAAAACTCATCTCCGACATAAATATAATCAAAACTGGAAGAAGCCGGAATATTCGGCTCGCCGCCTAGAAGTAAGGCTTTTTCTCTAAAAAACGCCATTTTTGCCAACGGATATGTGAAAACAAAACTTATTATGGCAATTTAAACCGTAAATAGAACTGTAATATCGCCTGCCATATTCGGATAAATTAGTTTCTGAGATCACGCCGTTTTTAATTGACTTCATGAATAAGTCCATAAATTTTATGTCTTTAATTTTATCCCTAGTTAATGAACCGCGACCGCAGATCTTACCCGCCGCGATTCCGAATTTTATAAAATAATACACCGAACACAAAATACAGGCGTGTGATGAAAAATGTCCTTCTGACTCTACCGTTTTTATTTTTTTATCATTGACATAACATCCAGAACTCTTTTTGAATACCTCTATTGAATACGCCCTCCTGCAGGGAAGTTTAAATATACGCCTGGACGACCACAATATTCTACCTATTCTGTGTTTAAGCCACTCCGGAAACAGGCTGACCATTTTTTTTAAGGTAGCCAAAATTAAATCATAACGACATCTATAATAATCTTTTAAAAATGGCTTATAATCTAAACTGTGGAAAAGACAATAACCGTTTATATTTTTACAGTTCGCATTATTAATAAATACCTCTAGGTCAATCTTAATCTCTTTTGCTTCCGCTGATAGACGTTCGATCTCCCGTAATGATAATTGGGCGGGAGGCAAGACAACCCTGTCAACTCCTAATTTCTTATAAAATTTAAGCGCGGCATAATTAAAACATGGGGTCAATGAACTTAAAACTATCTTTGGGAGGTTATCCAGCTTTTTAATATACGGGATTAAATTTATATCCGAGATGATAAATCCATCCACTCCCAAGGAAATTGCGCGTGAAATATCATTAACGGCTAATTGAAAAGCCCCATCAGATAAATAATCATTCAGGCAGAGATAAACGGTAACTCCTTTATCCCGCGCTTTTCTTAACGCAGATCCTAGTTCTTCAAAACTGTTTAAATTCCCATAGAACATATGCCTGGCGTTAGGAAAAACCATCCTTTTTTTCCATTCAGCCGTATTAACCCCGCAATATAATTCATCCGCTCCGGCTTGAATAATGGCGTCCACTTCCACCAGGGTATCAAAAGGCGCAGTAATTTTCATATAAATACCTTAAGCTGTATTTATTTTAAATAGGCCTTGATAATTTTTTGTTCTGACAGGGGCCTGTCTTGGGAATCGGACTTAACGCTGACTATTTTTTCAACTACATCATAACCGGATACGACTTTGCCGAAAATAGTATGGCGCATATTTAACCAGGGGGTTTTAGCAACGGTAATAAAAAACTGGCTGCCGTTGGTGTTCGGACCGGCATTAGCCATGGCCAATATACCGGATGAATCAAACTGGACGCCGGAACTTACTTCGTCGGTAAATGGTTTACCCCAAAGCGATTCTCCTCCCATGCCCGTGCCGGTAGGATCCCCTCCCTGAATCATAAAACCCTTGATCACCCGATGAAAGATCAATCCATTGTAATAGCCTTTTTTAGCCAATCCGATAAAGTTTTCGCAGGCCTTAGGCGCTTGCTCAGGCATAAGTTCTATCTCTATATCCCCTTGGTTAGTCTGTAAAACCATAATATTGCCATCCATGCTTAAGCCTCCTCTGATAAATGGATGAATAAAAAAACTAAAAACAATAAGCAAGAAAACAATAACCCTCACTTACCCCTCCTTTTTAAAAGCATCTTAATCCTGGCCAACAGCTTTTCAAAATCAAACGGCTTGGTTAAATAATCGTCTGCGCCGATATCCAGGCCTTTTAACTCATCTGTTTTATCCTGTCTGGCCGTGAGTATCATTATCGGAATAGACGCGGTTTCTAACCTTGACCTCAATATCCTGATAGCCTCAAATCCGTCCATATTCGGCATATTCACATCCATCAGGATCAGGTCCGGACGTTCCTTAACCGAAAATTCAATCGCCTGTTTTCCGTCGCAAGCCCTTATGATATCATAGCCCGAAGCTGCTAAGCGCTTTTGCAGATAATCAACAACATCCTCCTCATCATCGGCAACCAAAAGTTTAAACCTTGCTTCCAAATCAACCGGTTTATTAACCACAATGTTATCATCTTGGACATCAGCGACCCTGGCTACTTCTTCCAGGGTAGTCAGACCCTTGGCTGCTTTTCTTAAGCCTGATTCCACTAATAACCGCAGGCCTGCGTGCCTGGTTTCTTTTAAGATCAGGTCCTCGGAAGATTTATTAGAGATAAACGCCCTAATTTTTTCATTGATCTTAAACTGTTCAAAAATAGCTGTCCGGCCGAAATAACCGGAGAAATTACACTTCTGGCAGCCTTTGCCTTTATAAAACTTTTTTATACCCAGACCATCTATATGGCACTTGAGTTTCTCGATTATCCGCGCTTCAGGCTCATGCTCTTCTTTACAATACTGGCAGATAAACCTGACCAAGCGCTGAGCCACGATCAGAATGATTGATGAAGAAACCAGATAAGGCTCCAGGCCCATATCTAAAAGCCGGTTAATGGTAGCTACGGAACTATTGGTGTGCATGGTAGAAAAAACCAGATGCCCGGTCAATGATGCCCGGAAGGCGATCTCAGCAGTCTCGCTATCCCTAATCTCCCCGACCAGAATGACATCAGGGTCCTGCCTTAAAATACTTCTTAAGGCGGCGGCAAAAGTCACATTTATCTGAGGATTGACCTGGATCTGATTGATCCCGTCAATCAAATATTCTATCGGATCCTCAACCGTAATAATATTCCTGGTCTCGCTTTTGACCGCGTTTAACCCGGCATACAAAGTAGAGGTCTTGCCTGATCCTGTCGGGCCGGTAACTAAGATCATCCCCTCCGGCCGGATAATTGATTCTTTGAATATCACTAATTCCTCATACTCAAAACCGATCCTGCTTAATTCGGTCCTTGATTCCTTAGGGTCCAATAACCTCAAAACTACTTCTTCGCCATAATAAGTCGGAATGGTAGAAATCCTTATATCGATCTTGCGCTCATTAATCTTTAAGCTGGCCCGGCCATCCTGAGGCCTACGGCTCTCCGCAACATCCAAACCGGACAAAACCTTGATCCTGGCTGATAAAGGCGCGTGGAGATTATTAGGGATCTTGATCACATGCCTCAGGTCACCATCTACTCTATACCTTATGGCAACAAAGTTTTCCCGCGGCTCGATATGGATATCGCTGGCCCGGGCATTAACCGCATCGGTAAAAATGATGTTTACCAGGCAGGCTATCGGAGCGTGTTCATCAGTTATCTCACCCAGATTAAAATCAGCCTTAACTATCTTTTCGCCGCCGACTATGCTTACCTGGGCATCGGTTATCACGTTCTTAAGTAAATCGTAAAGCGCGTCATCCAGCTTGTAATACTTTTCAATGAAACGGGAGATATCAGATTTTGAACTTAAAACCGGCCTTATCTGCATATTCACTACCAGCTTAAGGTTATCCAAAGTTACGATATCCTGGGGATCGCTGGTAGCCACTACCGGGATATCTTTATCCAATATATCCTTCTCAACCCGTAAGGGAAAAATACCGTAGTAATGCTTAGCAGTATCCGAGAGGATCAATTTTATAGCCCCGGCATCTACTTTCTCCTCATCTAGATTAGTTACCGGCATATTATATACCCTTGAGTCAATCTTGGTCAGCTCATTCTCGGAGATCGCCCCAATTTCAACCAATAATTCCGATAATGGTTTTTTGGCTCCGGCTTGTTTTTCCCGGGCGTCCTCAACCTGCCGACGGGTTATGATTTTATCTTTTAATAGCGTTTCAATCAAGTCCATGATGTTCTTAATTAATTTATCTCCTATAAATACTCAGGACTGCCCAAAATATCGACACAGTCGCTACAAAAAAAGATATATACATTAGGTTAGCTGATACAGGCCAGGATAACAATAACCGCCTCCAGGATAATAGAAATTGCGTGTATTCCCTCCACGCTGCCTCCTTAGTTTGAAAGTTTATCTTACCACGATTACCCGGTAATCTCAATGCCTTATGAATTTTGTTTGCATTGAATTTGTATATATGTTAACATAAAAATTATGCTAATTAAATTAAAAAATCGGATCGAAAAAGAGATCCCCCGCTATCTGGAAAATCTGGATAAGGCCTACCGGTTTTCTTCGACCTCACCCCTTCTTTTTAACACTATCCGGGAATTCGCGCTACGCAGCGGAAAAAGAGTAAGGCCAATGCTTTTTATTATCGGATACCTTGGCTTTACCAAAAGAGCTGCTACCGGACTTTACTCCAGCGCCCTATCAATAGAATTTCTCCATGATTATATGCTGGTCCACGATGATATAATCGATAAATCCGACATCCGCAGAGGCAAACCGGCAATGCATAAAGTCCTGGACAACTACCTTAAAAAATACAAAGGGATTAAATTCGACGGACAGGACCTGGCTATTGTCGCCGGGGATGTGATATACGCTATCTCCATGCACTCCTTTTTGAGCATAAAAGAAGACCCGCTTCGCAAGGAAGCCGCCCTTAAAAGATTCATTGAGGCGGCGATGCATACCGGAAACGGAGAATTTATTGAATTGATCTGCGGGGCTAAAAACATTGAGAAAATAACCAAAGAAGAGATATTCCAGGTCTATGATTATAAGACCGCCTGCTATACCTTTGCCGCTCCCCTGTCCATGGGCGCGATACTGGCAGGAGCTAGAAAAAAAGAATCTAACAGGCTTTTCCGCTACGGGATATACCTGGGCCGGGCCTTTCAGATTAAAGACGATATTTTAGGGATGTTCGGACAGGTTGACCAGATCGGTAAATCAATACTCACCGATCTCAAAGAAGCCAAGAAAACCATACTCATCTGGCAGGCCTATAATAACTCCGGCAAGATCATAAAGAAAGAGATCAAGAAAATACTGGCTAAACCTGATGCCCAAAAAAATGATCTTTCGAGGATACGGGATATTATAACCGGCTCCGGGGCTTTAGAATCCGCTAAAAATGAAGTCCTGCGGTTAATCGAATGGTCCAAACAAGAACTAGCTCGTTCCAAAATATCTATTAGATATAAAAAAGAGCTTGATACCTATTCCCGAGAAATCCTTAATCTTTCAATAAAATGAACGTTATTCTAGCTGAATCCGCTGGCTTCTGTTTTGGGGTCAAAAGGGCACTGGATATAGCCTTTAGGACCGCCAAGGTAAATAAAAACGTATTCATGCTGGGAGATATCGTGCACAACGAAGAGGTAGTGAACCGGATCCGGAAAACCGGGATAAAAAAAATTAAAAATTTAGGTGTGGGCGTTGGAAAAACCCTTTTGATCCGGGCCCACGGCACTGGAAAAGACATACTTAATAAAGCAAAAAAATCCGGATATAAAATCGTTGACGCCACCTGCCCGATGGTCAAAGAGATCCACAATATAGCCGCCAGAATGGAATCTAAGGGTTACCAGATAATAGTAGCCGGAGATAAAAAACACGATGAGGTTTTAGGGATAATCGGGCAGCTGCGCAATAAAGCTATTGTGATAGATGATATCAAGCTGATCGACCAGGATAAAATCAGGAAAATCGATAAAGCCTGCGTAGTGGTCCAGTCTACCCAAAACCTGGAAACAGTAACGGATATCGTCGGATTTTTAAAAAAAAGGATTAAAGAACTTAAATTTTTTAATACTGTCTGCGGCCCGACCCGGATGAAACAGGAAGAAATAAAGAAAATACCTCTGAATAATGACGCGGTAGTTATAATCGGCTCCAAAAACAGCGCCAATACCCGCAGGCTCTATGAGATCTCCAGGTCCCTTAACCCAAAAAGTTACTGGATAAATTCAAAAAAAGAGATCAAACCCGCATGGTTCAAATGGGTGAACAGCATAGGGGTTACTGCCGGAGCATCCACTCCCGAAACCACAATCCAAGATATTGTAAATTATCTTTCCGAATTAAACTAAGGAATATTCCAGACTATTCTTTTGTAATCATCGAGCATCCGGTAAGTATTAAAATCAGCTCCTGCGGCAAGGCAATCTATCATTATATCTATCCATCTGCTGGGCAAGTCCACTGTTCCTTTATTATTAGTCTGATAATACAATCCGGCCATCTCTTCCAGGGCGGCATACAACGCCTTAGAGTCATCCGGCATATGCAGGTCTTCTTCAGAGCTTAATTTTCCTTCTTCGCTTCTATACCCGAAGATCTTTCCGATATTTTTATCCGCGGCTTCAGCCACCCAGCCGTCCAGCGTGCTTACCTGGATAACCCCGTTTAAGATCGCTTTCATCCCGCTGGTGCCGGATGCCTCGAACGGAGGTAACGGGTTATTTAGCCAGATGTCAACTCCCGAAGTGAGCATCTTAGCCAAAGATATATCATAATTCTCCAACATAATAATCTTTAACAGATTATAAACCCCATTAAGTTTATCCACCCTCTCCAGCATCTCATTGATAAAAGTAAAACCTAAGTTATCCTTAGGATGGGCCTTACCGGCGAAGATTATCTGGATCGGTCCATATTCCTTAGCGATTTCAATTAGCCTATCCACATCCTGCATAATCATGCTCGGCCTCTTATAGGCAGCAACCCGCCTGGCCCAACAGATAGTCAAAACATCCTTGCTTAAACCCCACTTACTCAAGAATCCGCAGATATCTTCTTTATTTGCCTGGTGGGCCTGCCAAAGGCTTTCGCGGAATTTAAGGTCCTTCTTTAATTCACCGGCCCGGCTCAATATCATCGGGTTAGCCTGGATATCCTTAAACACCCCGGGATATTGCTTAAATAAACTCATAAATCTATCCGAGATCCAGGTATGGCTATGCACTCCATTGGTCACATATTTTATCCTGTCCTCATACTTGGGAAACTGCAGATGCATGACTTTCTGATGACTATGAGAGACCGCGTTAATCTTAGAGGCGGCTTTCATTGAAAGCATGGTAAGATTAATGATCCAGCTCTTCTCCCTGCCAAAATGATCCACAACCTCATAGTCCTCTTTTTTAATTATCTTGTTCAGGTCCTCGGAAAAGAACCGGTCATGGCCGGCTTCGACCGGGGTATGGCAGGTATAGACAAAATGTTTGCGCATTTCTTCTATTTGATTTTTATCCAGGCCTTTGACGCTTTCAACAAAAGCGAATATAGCGTGGCCTTCGTTCAAATGAAAAATATCAATATTGTATTTTAATTCCTTTAGGGCAACTATACCCCCCATCCCCAAGATGATCCTCTGCATCAGCTTTATCCAGGAGTTGTCGCTACGGTAAAGCTGATCAGTCAAATGCCTTACTTTTTCGTTGTTTTCCTCCACATTAGAATCTAAAAGTATAAGCGGGACCACGGAACTACGGTCATAACTATATACATAATATTTCCACAACCTTAAATAGATATCCTCGAATTTTAAAGAAATCTTAATCTTGTTCTTTAAAGGTATCAGCCCTGGATAGGTCGCCGGATCCCAATGCATCTCTTCAGGGACCTGGCCGTATTTAAACCAGAATCTCTGGCGGAAATACCCGGTATTCCAAAGTATGCCTATAGCCGCTGCCGGCAGTCGATAATCAGCCATAGTCTTTATTGTGTCACCGGCCAAAACTCCCAGGCCGCCGCTATATATCGGCAGGTCCATGATCTTATTGCTTTTTAAAGTAAAGAAATAATCCGCTAGGCGATAATTAGAAAATACCTCATGTTCCTGGATTTTATTATCGGCGTTCGCAGTCCGGCTGGATACTAAACAATTGTAAAAGCTGGAAGCTAAACCATACTCCATCGAAAAATAAGCGATGGATTTAGCGCTAGCGACAGGCATGCGCAGGCGCTTTTCAGCTTCGATTATCGGCTGCAGGGGTAGTCCAAAATACAATCCATCCTTTATATCCCGGCTGTAACACTCTTCAAAATTGTCAACCGCAGCCAAAGACAGGAATTCATCCTGCAACTGGAGAGTATCTTCGTTAACGCCCATTATTCTTTTTTCCTTTTATGAATATTCACCGCAAAAACATTTTATCCGCTTTTGCGAAAAATCAATGCAAAATAAAAATATCTGATCTTCTTCATTTTAATTTAACCTCGATCAGCTCATAATCCATATTTCCCAGCCCTAACCCCTGGGCATATTCCAACTGTCTCATACCGTCTCTTTGAGGGTGGGCCTGTCGGAATACATCTTTTTCGCAGGCGCTGATAATCTTATCCAGGCAGGCCTTATCAATGCTTACCGGATCTATTGAAGCAAATATACCCACATCCGGAGAGATCCGAGGGTCGTCTTTAGCCAGGCAATCACACTCCTTGGTGATCTTGATCGCGAAATTTATGCAAGCTAACTTTTGTTTCTTTTTATCTAAAACCGCCGAGGCATACTCGACCATCTTCTCCTGAATATATTTACCACCTGCCTCCCAATTGATTTCTATGGCGTTATACCTGCAGGCAGCGATACAACTGGCGCATCCGATGCATTTTAAATTATCAACAACAGATACTTTATCCTTAATAATTATCGCCTTTACCGGGCACACCTGTTCGCAGGCTGCGCAGCCTACACAATTAGCGCGGATAACAAAAGGAGAAACATCTGAATGCTGGGCTAATTTTCCCTGCCTGGCGGCGCAACCCATACCGATATTTTTTATTGCCCCTCCGAAACCGGTCATGATATGGCCCTTAAAATGGGCTACATCAACAATCCCGGAGGCCCCCAGGAATATCCCGGCGATAAAAGCCTTCTTAATAAATTTCTGATCAATATCCACCTCTTTTACCTCAGATTTTAAGGTGTCATCCGGGATAACAACTTCTGCTTTAACCTTATCATGAATAAAACCATGCTCATAAGCTAACTTTAAGTGATCGCTGGAATTGGTTCTCCTGCCCCGGTATAAAG
The DNA here is from genome assembly GCA_018825985.1 of Candidatus Omnitrophota bacterium. GTDB lineage: Bacteria > Omnitrophota > Gorgyraeia > Gygaellales > Profunditerraquicolaceae > JAHKAP01. Next base: position 4,552 of record JAHKAP010000062.1, on the reverse strand, counting down.
TATTGGTATCGGCCAGAAAACAAAAGGACTGTTTATTTAAAATAGCCTCGGTGATAACCCGGACATACTCCGGACGGACATATCCGGTATTCCCCTCTTCTCCAAAATGGAGCTTTAAAACGATATCATCTTTCTCCCGGATAAAATCCAGGACATTGCTCTCTTCTAGTAGAGCTTTTAGTTTATTTACGATGGATCCGGTGTTATCAGATCCGTCCACCGCAATAAAATAGACTTTACTTTTCATATTCATAATCCGGTCTTTAGAGATAATTATTTTTTCTGAGTGGTTAATCCCGGAATAAATCCGGTTAAAGCCTTTATCCTATCCTCGGCATAAGGATGGGAACGAAAATACCCTAACGCCTTCCAATTAGGGCCTTCCTGTTTTTTTATTTTCTTCAGTGCCGAAATAGCGCCATAAGGATTAAACCCGGATCTAAAAGCGTACTTAGCCGCCAGTCTATCCGCCTCATATTCGTCTTTTCGGCTAAAACCTAACTCAATCAAACTATAAACTTTGTCCGCTCCCAGGGCTATAGGCTGAGCATTTACTCCGGTAGTAGCTGATACGCCTACAAAAGCCATATTCAGAATCAACTGATAAGCCATGTTTGACTGGAGTTTCTTGGCTATATGCCTGGCCGCGACATGGCCGGTTTCATGGCCTAATACATAAGCCAACTCATCATCATTGATAATATCCATAAGCCCTTTATATATGTAAATATACCCTCCGGGCAAGGCCATAGCGTTTAATTCTTTATCCTCCAGGACAGAAAATCTATAAACAATATCCTTGCGGTCAGAGGCTTCTGCCACCAGCCCGCCCACCCTTTGTACCCTCGCTTGTAAGGCCGCATCATTAGCCAAAGGATGTTTCTTTAGCAGGTCATTCTGAACACTCCTGCCCATAGCGGTTTCGGTAGCGCTGTTAATAAAGATCAATTCGTTCTTGCCGGTAGCTGAATTATATAAAGTAGCACATCCGGATAAAAATAAAAGCCAGACCAGGATAACGGCGCTAGCGAATATTGCTTTTACCATACGAATTGAAGTATCGTCTTATTAACATCAATATAGATCCTGATAGTAAACATACAATCTTCTTTTCTGGCCGAGGCATTAAAACCATCACGCTCTTCACCTCCGATGATCAAGAAATTATTTCCTTTTAAAAAATCGCGGTAATAACTTATTACATCATTTAGGGGTTTAAAAACATCATAAGCCGCGACACGGATCCCCGGACTCACATTAAGCTCTTCTTTTGCCGGCCTAGCCCCTTCAATAATCGGGACGTATTGACCCATTATATTTATAACCTGATCACCGTAAGCGATAGACGAGAATAGCCCGATATGCGCCAGAAGTAAAAATAAAAGAATTGTTTTCATGGCCTTAAGGTTTTATTCAAATATAATAGTCTTATTATTATGCGTGAACACCCGGTAATCAACATAATTTCCTATGGCCCTGGCCAAAGCCAGCTTTTCCAGATTCTTGCCTTTACGGATCAAACTGCATATATCATCCCGGTGCGTTACCCCTTCCACTACCTGGGCAATGATCGGGCCTTCATCAAGCTTACCGGTTACAAAATGGGCAGTTGCTCCGATAACCTTAACCCCTTGGCTAAAAGCCTGTTTATAAGGCCTTGCCCCCTTAAAAGACGGCAGAAAACCGTGATGGATATTAATAATATCCTTCGCGTAATCAGACAGGAAGTCAGCCGAAAGCACCAGCATGTAACGGGCCAAGACCAGAAAATCAGCCCGGGACTTTGCCAAAGCCAATAATTCGGACTCCCTGGTATTTTCTTTTACCGCGGGTATAAAATAAAAAGGTATTTTATATTGTTCAACTAATTCTTTATTAGCGGCATAATTGCTGGCCACGAAAGGAATCTCTACGTCCAGGTCGCCTGTTTTCCAAAGGTATAATAGATCAGCCAGGCAATGATCAAGTCGGGAGGTAAAAATTCCCATCTTTAATTTAATTGATTTGTCGTGTATACGCCAGTTGGCGTTAAACTCCCGGGCTACCGGTATAAAATCTTCTTCCAGGGCTTTCCGGCTACATACGGAATCCGGCAGATAGAATTCAATCCGGGTAAAAAAATCACCGGCTTCAGGGCTGGTACTATATTGATCAGCGGTTATAATATTGCCATTGTGCTTTAAAATAAAGTCCGATATCCTGGCAACTATCCCCTGCCGATCCAGGCATTGAAAAGTAAGTACGAAAATAAAAGGCTTTTTATCCATAATTATCCTTCTCGTAAGTTATCCCTTTGGATAACTGGCTAAATTTCTTCTTTATATTTTAAACCTGAAAACCAAACTGTCAATACATTCTCTCCTTTACAGCCGGGGGAAAATCGAGTATAATTATTTTCTACAAATGGTGGCTGTAGCTCAATTGGTTAGAGCACTAGACTGTGGCTCTGGCGGTTGCGGGTTCGAGCCCCGTCAGCCACCCCATTTTTCCTTTCTTAGGTTCTGCCCTATGCTAGCATAGGGCAACCTCAACTCCAAACTCAACTTAGGGCCGCAGAGCCGGAAGTTCGAGCCGATCTTTTTGATGAATTCCCGTTTTTCTTCGAGGTCACCGTTTTTTGCTATGTAACCGGCTTGGCCCGCATTAGATACAAAATTCCGAGCCAGTTCGAGCCACGCTTTACCCTCGCCAGCATTCGCTTTCTCTAAGTTCTCCTTAAGCCTGATTTTTTCATTCAATAATTCGGACTTCTTCTCTTTGAATTCATATTCGCTGATAAGCTGATCAAGAAATGCGTTTAGGAGTTTATTGAGTTTGATGTCAATTTCTGTAATGCGGAAATCGTTGGCGTGAAATGGCGAGGGGGTAGACAGGGCGAGGCCTTCTTCGTTGATCCTGGACATTAAGAAATCTTTCAATTCATTACTGATAGCAACAGCATTTGCCGCTTCATTTATCTGATCGACAAGCGCCTCTTCTCGCATAAACGGCGTAGCGCAAACGCCGCGTTTCTTTGAGCAACGGTAATAAATATACCTTTTCTTCTGAATTTCCGAGGTGATCGAACATCCGCACTCGCCGCACTTAATAAACCCCCTGAAAACATGGTAGTGCGGACCGTTTATGCGCGGCTTGCTGTGTAACTTAAACGCTTCTTGCGCTCTATCAAACAATTCTTTAGTGATAATCGGCGGATGCGTGCTTTCATGCAGTTCGCCGCCGAATTTAAAAGCACCGTAATAAAAGGAATTCTTTAAGATGCGCTCAACGTTAGAAATACTCAGCGGCAAATGCTTCCGCCTGCTGGCCAAGCCGGAGGCAGCCGCCAATTTCTTTAATGACGAAATTGAATAACGGCCAGTCGCATACAGCTCAAAAAGCTCCCTTATCTTCGCCGCAATTTCCGGCACTATTTCAATAGTATGGTTAGCGGTGTTGTTTTTATATCCTAACGGAGCGAATCCCGGATATTCGCCGCGGCGCAGCTTTTGCCTGAAACCCCGCTTTACGTTTTCGGATAGATTATCTATAAAATATTTAGACTGGCCGAAGATAATCGAAAGCATAAACTTGCCTTGCGCCGTATTATCAAATCTGTATGTGGGAAACCGCAAATCCATCAACTTTCCCGTATCCGTTAAATAAATAATCTTACCCCCATCCATAGAATTGCGGGCCAGGCGGTCAGGGTGCCAGGAAAGTAAGGCATTAGCTTCTCCGCGCTCAAGGCGTCTTACAAGATCATTAAATACCTGACGGCCTGGTTCTTTAGCGGTCCGGGCTTCGCAAAACTCGGTTATTACAGACAGGTTCTCTCGTCTGGCGAATTCCCGTAATTCAACGAGTTGCGCCTCAATCGAGAGTATCTGTCTGTCTTCGGAATCGGTGGATTTGCGGGCATAAATGAAGTATTTAAGCATAGTGCGCCTCCTTTGTTTGAAATTGGCGGACGCTATTTTAAATTTTTGAGCTTTGCCGTTGCTCAAAAAATTAAAATGTTACATAGCAAACGCTAAAAAAGATCGGCAGAAAGTAAGACTTTTATTTTGCGATAGCAAAAATCGAACTTCCGGCTCTGCGGCCCTAAGTTGAGTTTGGAGTTGAGGTTGCCCTATGCTAGCATAGGGCAGAACCTAAGAAAGGAAAAATGGGGTAACCTTTGGTATATACTTCGAACTTATTGTATATCCCAGGACCCCCTTAGTCAACTTAAAGATGTTTCTTCTTGCCCCGCCCGCTAGGCCGCGGGCTCAGTTGTGTCCCGTTTCACCGCTTCATCCGCCAATAGGTTGGCGGACTACGCTGTCCCGCTCGCTAGGCCGCTCGCTTCTTGCTTTTGCCAGGCCTGTGTCCGGCTCGGCAGGCTGGCGGCTGGGTGGGGACAGCCGCCAGCCGTATGCATCCAATTTACGTGTACACGTTGGGAGATGCGTTGACACTTCCACATTGGTAGGAGTGTCAATTTTATCATAAGTTAACCTTTTTGGACAAGTTGTTTTATCTAGTAATACTTCAATAGGCCTTTTGCCTTTTAATCTATAACCCATATGCG
>JAHKAP010000061.1 GCA_018825985.1 Candidatus Omnitrophota bacterium | reverse complement strand
TTTTATTTTTACATCTATCATTATTTATTAAAAATATTTCTGAATACAAAGAAGGTGCGGGATGAACCTCTCTCAATTCCTAAGTATATTCATTTCTAACGTTTTTATTTATAATGTCATCCTCTCCCGCTTTCTGGGATTGTGTCCTTTTATCGCTATCTCCAAAGAAACCAAGCCAGCATTAGCTATGAGCCTGGCGATAATGTTTGTTACAACAATGTCTTCGGCTATAACCTGGGTTATTTACAGATTCCTGCTTATTCCTTTTAACGTGGCGTATTTACGCACCATATCATTTATCCTGGTGATTGCCGCCTTTGTTCAGCTGGTGGAAATAGTGATTAAAAAAATCAATCCCGTGATTTACAGGTCTTTCGGGATATACCTGCCTTTAATAACCTGTAACTGCGCCGTCTTGGGAGTGGCGGTTTTAAACTCAGAGATGTTCTTCTTGAAAAATGCCGCGGTTTCGGGAAGCTTTATCTATTCTGTTTTCCAGGGTATCTCGGTAAGCTTAGGCTATACCCTGGCAATGATATTGATGTCCGGCATAAGAGAAAGGCTTGACTATTGCGATGTGCCTAAGGCCTTAAAAGAATTCCCCATTACCTTTATTATTGCTTCAATTATGAGCCTGAGTTTTATGGGATTCAATGGGTTTAGATTCTAGAAAATTAATTAGGGACAGTAATTAGGGACAGCGACTATTTTTTAGACAACAACTTTTTAAAAAATAATCGCTATCTCCGTTAAATATGGAAATTATAATACCTTCATTAGTATTGGGCGCTCTGGGATTAGCATTCGGTATAGGCCTAAGCCTGACCTCAAAAAAGTTTACTGCCGCCGGCGATCCCAGGCTGGACAAAATACTATCCTTTCTTCCTGGCGCCAACTGCGGCGCCTGTGGTAAAGCAGGCTGCCAGGGTTTTGCGGAAAGCCTGCTATCCGGCGGGACAGATATACATAGGTGCAAAATAAACACGGAAAACAATAAGCAAAAAATTGCTCAAATATTAGGACAGAGACTTGATGAAAAAGTACGGCTTACTGCTATCCTCCGCTGCAATGGAGGCAAAAAAGTAAAAGATAAATTCTCCTATACCGGCTTTAAAAACTGCTCGGAAGCAAACCTCGCCCTGGGCGGCGGGCAAAAAGAATGTTTTTTCGGATGTTTAGGTTTTGGTGATTGCTCCAAGGCCTGCCCTTTTAGGGCGATTAAAATGTCGGAAGATTTTCTCCCGGTAATAGATGCTCAAAAATGCCGGGCCTGCAATAAATGCGTAGAAGTTTGCCCTAAAAAACTTTTTTTTCTTGCCCCTTATTCTTCATCTGTCTATGTTGCCTGTAGTTCCCTCGATCCTGGCAAAGATACAAGGATTGTCTGTTCGGCGGGATGTATTGCCTGCCGAGCTTGCGAAAAAACCTGTAAGTATGACGCAATACATCTAATTGATAATTTGGCAATCATAGACTATAATAAATGTACTTCCTGCGGGGATTGCGTTAAGGTGTGCCCCGCGAAGACAATCCGAATCAGGCAATAAATAAACTTGACAATATTAGGTATATGCAGGTATAGGTAAAGTTAAGGCAATAATATGAATAAAAATATAGCGGTATTCGCTTCAGGCCGAGGGAGTAATTTTTTAGCGATCGCTAAAGAAATAAAAAAAGGGAAATTAAAATGCTCACTCCTTTTTTTAATCTGTGATAACCCAAGGGCAGGGGTGATCAACAAGGCTAAAAAAATGGGGATAAAAGTCATCTTGGAATCAAACGAAACTAGGATTGCCGAGCATATTAAGAGGGAAAAAATAAACTTAATTATACTGGCTGGTTTTATGCGGATCTTAAGTAAGGAATTTATCCGAAAGCATCAAAACCGGATCATCAATATCCACCCCAGCCTTTTGCCTTCTTTTAAAGGAAAGTGGGGCATAAAATACGCCTTTGATTACGGGGTCAGGGTTACCGGCGTAACCGTTCATTTTGTAGATGAATTAATAGACCATGGCCCGATAATCCTTCAGGATACTGTAAAAATAAATACAAACGATACTATCCATTCCCTTGAGGAAAGAATTCATCGGATCGAACACCGGATCTACCCTAAAGCTATAAAGCTATTTTTGGAAGGAAAGCTCTCCTTAAAAGGAAGAAAGGTCAAGATCTCTAATTAGCCGGGTCTGACCAGATAAAATCTTTGCCTACTATAGTATCTTCGCTATTAAGCAGATTTTTTAACTCTACCGCGGAAAAGTCTTTAAACTCATAGGTCTTGATGCAGTAAGCCGCTATATTCAATATCTCATTTTTAAAATCAATCTTATTCTTTAGTGGGCGGGTCTGGTTTATGGAATATTCAAATATAAATTTATCATCCTTAAAAACCCCGTCTGTTTTCTCCACTTTAAAACTACCCTTTAAGGCTCCTTCCTGAAAACGGCCGCCTATTCTTCCGGCTATCTGCTCCGCCAAAAAATCCGGCAGATATATATCCATGACTTCCAGATGCTCTCCCGTAGTATCATTTATCGCCGCGGGGTTAATTTTAGCCCTGGTAACATACCTGCGGTTAGACTCTGTCCAGGGGATAAATCCCGAGTAAGATTTCTTTATATCCAAAGCGCTGCCGATTATAGTATAGTCTAAACCGATATTTATATCCGAAACCAGCAAGGCAAAAAATTCCGGGGCATTGTCGGAACTGATCAATACCCTGCCTACTGTTGTCAATATATTGCGCATCTTTTCCATCATCTCTTCATCAAAGATCTTATCATCTTTCGCCCCATACTCTTTATGCAGTATCTTAGGGAGAGGAGCATAGATCCATAGCGTAGTAGCGCTCCTTATGGTGACGACATCCAGCTTATATTCTTCTTTGCAGATTTTTTTTACCAGAAAAGGTATATCATCTTCTTTATAAGTGGGCTTTATCGAGTTATCGCAGCCGGATAAAAAAAGCAGGAATAAGAATATAAGGTTAAATAGAAGGACGGGCTTTATGGAATTCTTTAAATATAGCTTCGATCTCATCATAATTTAATTCATCTTTGGCAAGCAGTTCCTTAGCAAAGCGCTCAAGAAGAGCGGATTCCTGTTTCAAAAGGACTTCCACCTCTTTTAAACACTCATCGATGATCTGCTGGACGTCGTTATTAAGTTGTTCTTTAAGTTTTTCCGAAATGTAAGAAACATTTTCCCCTTTAAATACACCCATTACCTGATTCATGGAAGCTAATAAACCATAATTCCCCACTAACCCGGAATTACCCATTCCCCAATTCCAGACCATCTGATGGGCGATCCACATAGCAGTGGTAAAATCCTGACTCACGCCGGAAGTCGTTATTTTAAGCTTCAATTTCTCCGCGGCATAAGAACCCAGGCTGACCTTGATATCGCCCAGGTATTGATCCTTGGTGCGCACATGTATCTCTTCCCGCGGATGGGGCATAACGAAACCTAGGGCCCCGCCCCTGGCAAGTATTGTAGCCTTAAAAACATCTTTATGAGGGGCCAAGAAATACATAGCTATGGCATGCCCCGCCTCATGATAAGCGATCTTCTCCCGGTCGCTCTGGGTAAAGACTATTTTATGCTTTATGCCCATCTCTACCCTGTCGTAAGCCTCAGAAATTTCTTTCATGGAAATCAATTCTTTTCTGTTTCTTACGGCGATTAAAGCCGCCTCCCGGATAAGATTAGAGATATCCGCAGGGCTGTTGCCAACGGTAAGCCTAGCCATGCGCTGGCGGTCAACCGTATCATCGCACTTGACTTCCTTCATATAATATTCAAATAACTTCTCCCTATCTTCCAGGTTAGGCTGGTTAACATAAATCTTACGGTCAAACCTTCCCGGCCTGATCAATGCGGGATCTAAGAAACCTTCCGGAGCGTTAGTCGCCCCGATTATGATCACATTTTGGTCTTTTTCCTTTAAACCATCCATCTCTATAAGCAGCTGGTTTAAAGTGGTGTTGGACTCTGTCTGGCCGCCGAAACCCCGGTCCACTGAACGCTGGGCCCCGACCGCGTCAAGTTCATCGATGAAAATAATACAGCCGCCGTCTGTATAAGCTAACTGCCTGGCTTGTTTGAAAAGTTTCCGGATACGGCTAGCGCCTACCCCAACAAACATCTCAATGAACTCTGAACCGGACATTGAAATAAAAGGCATGTTCGCCTCGGTAGCAATGGCTTTGGCCAGATAGGTCTTGCCGCATCCCGGAGGACCGATCATTAATATCCCCCTTAAAATCTGGCCCCCGATCGCCTGCAGTTTAGCCCGATCAGTGACTAAACGGACTACTTCTAACGCCTCTTCCTTGGCTTCTTCCATACCGATAACATCCTGCCAATGTATTTTTATTTCCTTACCCTTTACTGCCTTTTTGCCAATATGGGAAAACTTCATATGCCCGCCCCTCATGACCCAGATCCAGAGTAAGCCGCTTAAAGGCAGGGAGATTAAATTCAAAACCAGGAATATATAGAAGAAAATCGCGTTCTGAGCGAGAAGTGCTTTTTTAAAATAGGACTCGGATGTAATCCAGGCATTTACAGCGCTGCTTATAAAATACGCGAAAGATATCGCGATAGCAGTAACGACAATGATCCCGCTGATACCTAACCAGTGTAGTTTAAAAAATACCTTGGTTTTGCGCCAATTCATAAACAAACTCCTTTCTCAGAGTTTTAAAATATCACATTGACCTTCAAAAGTCAATTCTTCTTTTATAAATGGGGTCAGAATTATTTTTTACGAGCTAACAGGATGAAAAAATAATTCTGACCCCATTTACTAAATATCATTTGACTGCGACTGTTTGATATGTATAATATATTTTTACCCCGCACCTTCTTTCATATTCATAAACCTAAACCTTGTGTTTTATAGTCATTGAATTATTTAGAAGGTGCGAGGTTCAGCCATAAATCAATAACTTAAGGAGAAAACATAAATGAGCAAAATCAAGAAGATTCATGCGCGCCAGATTCTGGATTCCCGGGGCAACCCTACCGTAGAGGTTGATGTAATTTTAAATAACGGAATTTTAGGAAGAGCGGCTGTGCCTTCAGGCGCGTCTACCGGTGATAACGAAGCCTTAGAGATGCGCGATGGCGACAAAACTAAGTATTTAGGTAAAGGGGTTTTAAACGCTGTAAAAAACGTTAACACTCTAATTGCCTCGAAAATAAAAGGATTGAGCCCGGATTTTAATAAAATAGACAAAATCATCATAGACTTAGATGGCACCGAAAATAAATCCAAGTTGGGCGCCAATGCTATACTGGGAGTATCAATGGCAGTAGCTAAAGCAGCTGCATTAGCTAAAAAACAACCCTTATATAAATTCCTGGGATGCGAAAAAGCGAGGATCCTGCCGATACCTTTGATGAATATCTTAAACGGAGGCTTGCACGCGGATAATAACCTAGATATCCAGGAATTTATGATCATGCCCGTAGGGGCTCCCTGTTTTAGCGAGGCTATCCGTATGGCAACTGAAATATTCCATAACTTAAAATCTATCTTAAAATCCAAAAGACTTTCCACTTCTGTAGGCGATGAAGGCGGATTTGCGCCTAATTTGCAGTCGAATGAAGAAGCCTTAGGGTTAATTTTGCAAGCAATCGAAAAAGCAGGTTATAAACCAGGTAAGGATGTTTTTCTGGCCTTAGACTGCGCAGCCAGTTCTTTCTGTAAAGAGAATATTTATTCATTTGATAATTCCCAGAAGAGCGCCGGCGAACTAATAAATATTTATAACGGGTGGATCAACAAATATCCAATCCTTTCCATAGAAGACGGGCTCTGCGAACATGATACGCAAGGTTGGCAGGAGATGACCCGTAAATTAGGTTCTAAATTACAATTAGTAGGTGATGATATATTTGTAACTAACCCTAAGATATTCAAAAAAGGCATTGAAGACAAAATAGCCAATGCCATATTAGTGAAGGTGAACCAGATCGGTTCTTTATCCGAAACCTTGAAGACTATTGATATCGCCCATAAAAATAAATACAGGGCTATAATTTCTCATCGCAGCGGCGAAACCGAAGATACAACTATAGCCCATCTAGCAGTTTCCTCCGGCTGCGGACAGATCAAGACCGGTTCCGTATCCCGCACCGACAGGATCTGTAAATATAACGAACTCTTAAGGATAGAGGAAGAATTAGGTAAAGCAGCTATTTACGCCGGTCTATCATTTAATAAATAATGATTATCAAGAAAGCTTTTCCTTTTTTTGCGGTTGCTATTTTGCTCTTAATCATATTTTTGCCTACTTACACTAAGATCCAGGAACTGCGGGATAGGAATCGGGATTTATTCAACAAAAATATCGCCTTAGGTAAAGAAAATAAACTCCTAGAAGAACAACTCCGGCGTATAGAGAACGATCCTGTATATCAGGAAAAGATCCTTCGGGAAAAAATGGGAGTAGTCCGAAAAGACGAAGTTCCGGTCAGGATAGTCGGAGGAAAAGAATAAAGCTGGATTATTTATTTTTTTGAGTTATACTATTGTCAAATCGTTCTTTGTTTAAGCAGAAATTTCGCGGGGTGGAGCAGCCTGGTAGCTCGTCAGGCTCATAACCTGAAGGTCGCAAGTTCAAATCTTGCCCCCGCAATTAATAATAAAAAACCGCCAAGCAATTGGCGGTTTTTTTAGTGATACCTCTTTTTCGAATTATTAACTTTCTCCTTTCCTTAAAAGCTTAATAATCGCTTTTACGATCGGGAGGTACATTGATAGACAGAAGATAGTTAAAAAAACGTATAAAACGTAACTCATGCCGCTGTATTCAACACCTATGTCTTGTTTATAGCCTTCCGAGGTATATAATTCAGATTCCATTTCTTTTCTAAAATAAAAATCTGCGAACCTCTTGTTTATTTTATTTATAATCTTTTTAACCTCTTTATCTTCGGCAACCCTGTTGGTCCTTACAAAAAATGATCCATCCGCGCTTTCTTCAGTCTCAAATGAGAACAAACCTTCATCTTTATCTCTTTGCAGGTTGACTTTCTGGCCCGATTTCAGGATCAATTCATAAACCTTGTTGCCTGACTTATCCGTAGAAATCTCTTTTATTTCTTTTGCCAGCCAGATAGTATTTATTGTAAGTGATTTTGGATAAAATGAGGTCTTCTCCAGGATATTCCGCGAAAGTGATAAAATACCGATGAATAATACTACAGGGATAAGTAATGACAAAAAAAGAAGGGATAATTTCACTTAATTTTATCCATACTTGTCTTGTTCTGGGGAAAATCAAAAGGAATAATAAATCCGGCTTTGCCGTTTTTAACGGCAAACTTATCACACCCACATAATAACACCGCTATTATTAACACAAATATTATGTGTTTTTTATTCATCTCTTTCTCGATCTCCTTATTGCTCAGATTAAGGGGACAAACTTAAGGGGACAGGCCCTTAAGTCTAAGATTTCGCAATATAATAAGTTCTAAGTAGTCAGTTTTGACTTTTATAATATTAAACTGATATAAAAAGTGCAAAGTGACTGTATGTAACTAGTATATACTGCGATTGGTTATATGAAAGGGACCTGGTCCTGGTTTACTCCACATCGACCATATCAATGCTCTTGCCGATGACGCCGCTTGGGCCGACTATTACCACACCGATAAGCTTGGTCCCTGCGGTAAGATACGAGGTGTTAAAAACAGCTGAATCCAGGTCTGGGGGAGTCCTACCGGTATCTCCTGACCAGATATATTGCAAAGCTACCGGGCTGCAGCCGCTCTCCTGTTTATAGGTGTCTAGATTTAAGCTAACCTGGTCTTCCGGCTTAACCTTATAATTAGAAGATTTTAAACTTGAGCTGGACATATCCAGCATGGCGTATTCATCTTTTAAAGAAACATCCAGGAGGATATTCAAATTATAGCTTAAGGGCTCGCCGCTTTCGATCTCCTTTAATCTTTGTTCAGCTAAATCCGCTTCTTTCTCAAAAATACCATTACTTTTTGACCGCTCTATCAAACTATTATAGTATTCCTTTGCCTTGGTTAAATCCCCCTGCCATTGATTAAGCATCCCTAATTGATATAAGGCAGAGATTACATAGGGATCAACCGAAGCCAGGCCGGATATTTTATCCAAATAACTCTTTGCGCCTGCAATATCCCGGAATATGTAGGCAGAAATGATCCCCAATTTAAAAACAGCCTCATTATACCTGCTGCTGTCAGGATAGGCTTGAATAAAATCCTGGTAGGAATCTTTAGCCCCCGCATAATCCTTGAATTTTTCCAGATTAAAAGCCCTTAGATACATCAACTCCTGGCTAAAGGAGCTAATACCTGCTAATTCTTCTATCCTTTTAAATATCTTTTCAGCATAGCCGGGGTCTTTAAAACCGGTGTCTTTATAAATAAACTCTCCGGAAATTTTAATCAGAACCGATATTGCCTGCTCTTTGGGTAAAACCTTGATGATCCTTCCGATATAAACATCATATATTATTTGGGCTAACTCAAGGTTGCCTTCCTTATAAAATACCGCGGCAATATCATACAATCCTTCATCTTTAATGTCAGAGGTGGTTATCTTCTCAACATATATACGGTAGACTTCTTTAGACTTGCCTTTATAGCCATAAACTAAAAGCTTATCCCCAATATCCTTAAGCGACTGGGCATCCGTTGAGGCCCCGGAGTATTCCTTAACAGCCTTGATCAAATCATTAAGCGCCTCTTCTTCTTTCGGATCCTGCTGGTCTTTAAAGAATTGCCATAGAAGCAGGCGGCTATAAAGATAAACTTTATCCTGAGGGCTGGCCCTATCAATGGCCCTTTGCAGATTTACGGATAACTCTTTCCTGTACTCATCGCCCCGGCTAAAATATTCATCCCATGCCAAGTTGGCCTCTAAATACTTAAGCTGATGATACCGGGCCAGGGCCATAAAATAAGCGCTATAATCTTCCAGGGACTTCTTTCTCTGGGACACATTTTTTAAGGTTTGAATAAAATTATCATAATTATTATTTTTAAAATCCAGGTCCTTAAGACGCTCTAATTCAGAATAACAAGTACCTGCTTGAGCGCAGTCAATTATATTCCTGATTATCTCGCCTGTCTCCTGGGCGAAAACAGAGTTAAGGAATAAGGGATAAGTGATAAAAAACGACAATAATACAGCCCTTACTAACTTCATTTTATTCAAGCCTCATTTAGTTTTTTTATTTTTATTCCGGTTATTCAAATCCGGGTTCTTCCAGAACTCGCGTATCACATAATAGGCCTTACGGGGTATGCGCTTATCCAGGCCATTTTCGTTCTCTCTCGAGGATAAAGCTACAATGCCAAACCATTCTTCATTCATATTCTTATTATCTTTAGCCTTAATATCAAAATAATAGCTTCCGTTAGACCAGTTGGACTCAGTATCATGGATCTTCCAACCATCCATAGAAGCCTCATTATGCTTCCACCACTCGTCAGCCCACTCAAAAATAGTCCCACCCAGGCAATTGCCCGCGCCGTCCTTACTACCGGCCAGATTCTGATAGATCTGCCGCCACTGCGATTCCAGAAAGAAAGCCTGCATGTTCTGATCCTCTTTCTTAAGGTACGCGTCGAAGCTGTCCGCGCCAAATTCGCTTAGCATTACCGGTTTGTCAAAAGTAGCTTTCAGGGACTTGAATAAATTACCGAAGGTCTTACCCCGGTAAATTATACAGGCTATCAAATCCACGTCCCCGGCGTACTCTTTGGCATATTCTAATCCTACTAATTCTCCGTTGCCTAAGGCTACAGGATGATTAACATCTATTTTATGTATCTCCCGGGCTAATTCATTAATAAACGAGTAATAGATCTTAGCCCGCATTGCCTTTTGCTTCTGGGGATCGCGCTCTTTATCTATCTCCTCGGTTGACCAGGGATTAACCGTACCCAGACAGGAATAATTATTCTCATTGCCTAAAATCCATAAAAGAACCCCTGGTTCATCCTTAAAGTTCCTGACCATATCCAAAACTTCTTTTTTAACTTTAGACTGGAAATCCGCATCCCCGTAAAACGGGCAAGGGTATTCCCAAAAACCTAACCAATGCCCTAAAATAGTCTTTATTCCGTACTGTTCATATAAATCCCGGATAACTTTTCTGACTGACTCGGGATTTTCTCCCGGCTGATAAAACCTTACGGTATTTACCCCCATTTCTTTCATCAATTTACCATCAACTATCCATGGCTTATAAGGGTTTGACCACCAGTCATACTGGTGATTCTCTCCTATAGGTATTGGGCTATAACAAACACCTTTTATTATATAAGGTTTAGAGCCGGCCATTAAGCGGTACTGGTTATTGGCAAGCTTTTGAATATAAACCTTAGAAACGGGCTTAAAAGAGGCTGTCCAAATAAGAAACAAAAATAAAAAACATACGCCTAAGCTAAGATATAAGGGCGCCAGCTTTTTATGCCTGGCGCCCTTATGATTAATCTTGCCTGACTGTTGAGCTCTATGTTTATTCGTATCTGATTTCATCAAGGTAGAATGTCGCGCCTTCAGGACTCACGTCAATATTAGTTGACCAACAAAATCCACCCAGAATATAAGACATATCTTTACCTTTAAGGTCTATAGTGTATTGCGTCCATTCTTTATCCAGGATAACCGGGCCAACGCTTGCCGTGTCTGAGTCAGAATACTCGCCCATTAATCCTCCGACCTTAAACTCCTCGATACGCTCTCCACCCTTGGCCCCGCGGGCCCAAAAGGTAAGCTTGGTGGCTTTGGATAAATCATACCCGGCATCAATTGTGCCCCAGTTATTAGCCGGTTGCTGCCAAAACATACCTGCCCAACGCGCGCCCTGACTGGCTTTACCACTATAGACTATTTTTACACAAGTATCCCCTAGATAAGGGTCTTCTTTGGAAACACCATCATACTTTAAATCGCCGTAATCGCCCATATACCCTGAAGGAAT
Organism: Candidatus Omnitrophota bacterium; assembly: GCA_018825985.1. Taxonomy (GTDB): domain Bacteria; phylum Omnitrophota; class Gorgyraeia; order Gygaellales; family Profunditerraquicolaceae; genus JAHKAP01. The sequence goes on along the minus strand of JAHKAP010000061.1, from coordinate 8,179 downwards.
AAAATGATTATTGATCGACGACCTATCGGCATAAACATAAAAAGGCATATTCTGTTGTTTGCGGCCTTCGATCTTCATCGCAGGATCAGATTCAAACTTGATATCATCAATGTAGAATACGCATCCTTCGGGATTCAAATCCGCTGTAGTAGTCCAGGAAAAAGCGCCATTAATGTAAGAGAGGTCCTTGCCTGCCAAGTTAATAGTATACTGTTTCCAGGCATTGGTCAATTCAACAGGCCCTATCTCCACCTGGGTTGAATCCGGATATGTCTTCTTGTTATCAATCCCCATCCCGCCGATTTTGAATTTCTGGATTATCTCGCCACCCTTAGCCCCCCGGGCCCAGAAGGTAAGTTTGGTCATCCCGGTCAGATCAAAACCGCCTTTTTTATCTCCCCAGTTATTGGCCGGATTCTGCCAATATATCCCGGCCCAGCCCTGATTCTGGGATTTTTTGGCGCTGTAAACAAACTGCAAACAACTGATTCCGGAATGAGGATTATCCGCTGATTGGTCATTAAGTTTTACATCACCATAATCGCCCATCCATCCTGACGGGGCATAATGATTCTCCCTGGCGTTCTTATCCTTGTAAACCGTAAACTCCTTTGTTTCCGTAAAGGCTTTATCCTGGGCCAGACTTATGCCCATGAAAACGAACGCTACAATTACCGCTAATATGATCTTTTTCATTTCTTACCGCCTCCTTTTTTAAAGTTATTTTTATTATATTATATAGATAAATTTAGATTTCAAGCAAAAAAATCTTGCCTGCCGCCTCCTTTCTACCTCCAGATATCTTTATACATTAAATAAGATTTTCTTAACTGTCGCAAATAAGGACTGGATTTCCCTTCACCCTGGCTACAAAGCCCGAGCCATTCTTCGTACATGGTTCCGTCAGGAAACGGGCCGATCCATAAACCTTTTTTATCATGAATAAATGGTTCGTATCCCTTCCACCACTCATCCAGCCATTCAAAAACGACTCCACCTAAAGAATTACCCGAACCATCGGCAAAAGCCATATTATTTTGGATGTCTTCCCAGGAGCCGCGATGATATTCAGATTGTAGAATCTCCGCCTCTTCCTCAGTCTTACCACGGGCATAGGCAGGACAGCCAAACTCAGTAATAAACGCCGGGCGATCAATCAGGCCCTTTACCTGTTTCCAGAAAAACCCGAAACCATAATCGCCCCGGTAGGCATTAGCCCCAAAGATATCAATATCCGGGGCATCCTTGGCAAATTTATCCAGATAAAAAACATCTCCATTACAAAGAGCTACCGGATGTTCGGGGTCCAGAGATTTAATTAACTTAGCCGTATCGTCGGCGAACTTATAAAAGGCATCGGGGTCAGTCTTGGCATTACAGGCCACTCCATAGACATTCTCATTACCCAGAAGCCAAAATAATACATACGGTTCGTCCTTAAACTCCAGGATCATCTTGGTCACGGATTCAGTCATGTTCCTTTTATGCTCGGGGTTATTATAATCCGTGCCGGGATTCCAGGCAGCGCCTGAGCCAAGCGCGTAAACACCCAGATAATCCCCCATTATCACCATTATACCATAATTCCTGTAAAGGTCTCTTAAAAGTTCTTTATTTACCTGGTTAGGGTGGTGATACAGCCTGATAGTATTTACCCCCATATCCTGCATTAATTTAAAATCCCCTACCGCCGGCTCATCCGGGTCCTGGATATTATTCCTATTCTTATCTACAAAGGCGTCGTAGGGCCCGTCAATCTTATTGTTTTTGTTAAAATCCTCATACATCCAATTGCCTAAAGTGCCCTCATGAGGAGATTGGCCGACCTTGGTCGGCGCGTAAGTCACTGCCTTGATCACCAAAGGCTTATCCTGGACTAAGAGCTGCCAATCGCCGGTCTCATACTGGATCAATTTCACCTTACCTTTGCCTAAACGCCTCCTGATGCTCAGATCACCGAGGGCAGGCCTGGACTTAATCTTCTCCAGCAGATTGATCTTGACAAACCTTCCCGGATTGGCGATAACAATATCATTGGCTACATCATTATCATAACCATTTATTATACTGATATCGGCGTCGGCTAATCTATAACCTAATTGGGGATTGCGGCGCAATAAAAAATTTATTTTTGCTATGGCAGCCTGGCCTATATACCAGGGAGTCTTAAAATAGGTCCAGCCATAAGAGCCCGGGAAATGCACCACAATAGAATAATAGCATTTAATGGCATGCTCAATTAAGCCGGATTTCTCAAGCATCAGGCCGGTATAAAATAACTTTACCCCTTGCGGCTCAGAAGAAGTAGCCCATTTTAAAAAAGCAGCCTCAAGGTCCGGGGAATACACGAAATCCCAAAGGTTGCCATCGAGCCTCTTCTCTTTATTGGTTTTTTTAAATTCCGGATCCCACCTTAAAGAAGTAGTATTAGGATAAATCCCCTCGCCAACCGCTTGGGATAAGCCTTCCTGGTCCTTGATAATATACCGGTAATCCTTAGTACCTACATTCTTAAATTCGCCGTATTTTTCGTAATTAACTATAAATTCCTTGCCCAGGTCATAAAGGGTTATTCTAGTCGCCAGCTGGCTTACTTCTTTTTTCTTCTCTTCTATATCGATCGAGCCGGTCTCCATCTTTTTAATGCTCTTTTTGGCTACCTCGGCTACCTGCCAATACCAGCCAAACTGATCCCAGGCCTGGGCGTAATAATATTTATCAATAATCAGCTTAAAAACCTCTTTAGCCTGATCAAGTTTCTCCTGGCGCATATAAGACTCAGCCTGGATAAAATAAGCGGTAGCAACGTCATTAAGGACCTTTACCACCTCGATCTCATCTTTATTCTTGGGCAGGGACCTTAAAGAAGCCTGCTCCTTGTCAGCAACATCCTTATATATATCTATGCACTGCTGAGTATATTTAAAGGTATTTTCTATATCTTTTTTGCCGTGGGCCTCCCAGGATTTGTTAATCAATTCAGTTGAAGACGGCTTATCCTGGGCGAAAGATTCGTGTAATGTGCAACGCGTAATTTGTAATGCTAAAATGGCAAATATGCCGATCGCTACTTTACACTTTACACTTTTAACTTTACGCATCCTTATCATTCTACCAGCGCCCCCTGGGTAACGCCCTTGATAATATACTTCTGCATCAGTAAATAAACGATGATTATTGGTATTGCGGTAATGGTCAGGCCGGCCATCAAAAGCGGGTAATTAGTGACGAACTCGCCCTGGAAAGACTTCAAGGCGACCTGAAGCGGCATAAGCTTGCGCGAATCAAAAATGATCAAAGCCAGGATATATTCGTTCCATACATTGAGCGCGTTGAACACGACCACGACCGCCAAGGCCGGTTTTGCCAGCGGCAGCGCAACATGCCACCAGAGCCCGATCTTAGAACAACCGTCAATACGCGCGGCATCCTCGAACTCCTGAGGCATCTTATCAAAAAATGTCTTCAGCAGGTAGATACTGGTGGAGAGCCCAACATTGATCATACATAGAATATAGCCTAAGGAAGTGTTACGAAGATGCAGCTTGTTCAAGAGTACGTAAAGGGCGACAAAACTGCCAGGAATGGGAATCATTATCGCCGCCATGAAGATTATGAATAGGACATTCCTACCGGGAAATCTCATCCGAGCAAAGGCATAGGCAGCCAGCGAAGAAACAAGCACGATCCCCACGACCACCGAGGTAGTGTAGAAAATGCTGTTTAAGAAATTGCGGCCAAAGCCGCCCTCTTTCCAAGCGAAGACATAATTCTCAAAATGGAATTGGCGCGGGATAAGCCAGATATCGCTGAAGATGGTCTCCTGGGTCTTGAAACTCGCTAGAACCATCCATAAAAGCGGATAAAGGCAAGTCAGAACCACGCTGAGCAGGAACAAGTGGATGAGCAGATTAATGGTGACCTTTTTAGTAGTGTAATATGCAGATACTCTCATGATCTTAAAACCTTTACTTTAACTACACACTTACCAACTCTCAAACCTTCAATTCTCGACACTATAATAAATCTTGCTGACTTTTGACACGGATAAACACGGATTGCTTACGGATATACACGGATAAAACATAAGCTCTATCCGTGAGAATCCGTTCTTTTATCTGTGTGAATCCGTGAATAAAAAATCTTAGAATATCCGCATAATTTGACACAATGTCCAATTTTCTATGCGCTCCTGTACTTCCTCGATAACCTGAGTTGTATGAAAGAAATCGCTACCAGCACCGCGCCTAAAGTTATTCCCTGGGCGCAGGCGTATCCGAATCTGGATGAACCGCGCATCGAAGCAAGGATGCGCAAAACCGGCACCGAGGTATGGCCGGCCATTTCCCCGCCGACCAAACCGATGATCAGCACGAAGGCCTGCATCGTACCCAAGATAGTCAGTATCGCAACCAACACCGCCACCGGCATCATCAACGGCAGGGTTATGCGGCCAAACGATTGCCAGGCGTTGGCCCCGTCAACACGAGCGGCCTCGTACAGTTCTTTGGGGATAGTCTGTAGCCCGGCAAGAAAGATAAGAAATCCGAAGCCAAAACCCTTCCAACAGTGCACTATTGCGACAGTGGTTAAGGCTGTCTTAGGGTCTGAGAGCCAGCTGCGCACGAGCTGCGGGAACCCGCTGGCAATAAGCAAGCGGTTGACCATGTTAGCGCCTTCCACATCGCTGATTATGAACCTCCAGGCCATACCTACCACTATCTCTGATAGTATAGGCGGGATAAAGAAAATCACCTTATACCAGTTCTTCATCCGGATTTCACGGTCGCAGGCCCAGGCCAGTAAAAAAGCTAAGATATTCTGGAAAGTCAGTGCGATCAGAGTGATGTATCCGGCATTGCGCATCGCCTGCCACCAGCTTTTATCAAGGGTAAAAATCTCCTTGAAATTATCAAAGCCGATAAAAATCTTGGTCGGAAGAATACCGTCCCAATCAAACATCCCCAACTGAAAAATCCATAAAAACGGGAGGATATAGAAAATCGTAAAGATAGTTACTGCCGGTAATACGAACGCGTAACTTTCAAGCGTATCTTTGATCTTCATGACAATACTATCCTATTCTTTCCTTCTTTCCCCTTTTCGCCTTTCTTCTTCCAGCTTCAGCGCTTCTAGCTCGTCTCTTTTTCGCCTTTCTTCTCTGCGCCTTTCGATCTGGCCACGGATGTCATATGCATCATCCTCGGAGAGGGAGAACGTCATAAGAATGAAAATAGCGATTAAGGTAGTCAAGATGGGGAAACCGATATCAAAAATCCTCATATACAATAAAGTCTTAGGCGTCTGGTTGGCGCCTAAAGCAATATTGAAACCGCTGGCATTTATGAGTAATCCGGATATAAGCGATGAGAGCGCTAAACCTAATTTTACCATCCACCAGTAAACAGCGCTGAACATGCCTTCTCTACGCGTCTCGGTCTTAAGCTCGTCAAGGTCGCAAACATCGGCAACCATAGAACTGATCAAAGTAAAGAGCGAACCCAGGCCGAATGCCATGAACGGAGCAGCGATGAGCAGTAAATACGGATGATTAGGATTGTATCCTACCCATTTCAAAGCGTAACCGATGATGGAAAGAGAAAGAGTGACTAAAATGGCATTTTTCTTTCCCATCTTTGTGGAGAGCCACGTAGCTATTAAGATGACACAGAAGGTACAGACGGCGCTCAACGATCCGAACCAGCCCAGCAGCGTTCCACCTTTGGAATAATCGCCGCTATAAACATAGAAGAAAATAACATAGGCTGAGAAAGCGGAAGCAAGCATAAACCCGTTGAAAATCAGGAACGTGGCTGCGCAAAGCTTGACAAATGGAAGGCATTTAAAGGTGACTGCAAAACCCTTGAAGAAATTCTTGGTAACATTCCAGGGGCCTTTTGCTCTTTTAGCCCTCGGCAAGTCGGCAAAACGCTCTTTGATGAAAATAGCCGGGAGCATGCCGCCAATTGCGATAAAGACGCCGACTATTATTCCAAGAGCGCGTGCCCCATGAACCAGGTCCGGGAACATGCTCTTGTTTTCCATGATCTTGAATATCCAGGGAGCGATCACCCAGGCAAATTGGGCCACGAAATTGGTGGCTCCCTGCAGCCGTGTGCGCTCATGATAATCGGGCGTCATTTCATAACCCAGCGCAATCCAGGGGATGGAAAAACAAGTGAATCCGAAGAAAAAGAGGCACTGGAACAATAAAAAATACCAGAAATAGTACATTTCGCTATGCCCCTTATACAACTGGAACATAAGCGCGTAGAAAAGCCCGCCGGAAATAGCCCCAAGGAGTATAATCGGCCTGCGTCTGCCCCATGGGGTGCGAATATTATCTGAAATGTAGCCGGTAATGGGATCGGTTATGGCATCGAAAATGCGGGGAACGAATCCGACCAGGCCGACTAAAGCCGGATTTATACCTAATCCAAGGTTCAAAACAATAACCATTGACCCGATAGCGGCGGCCTGAAAGCTGTTGACCAGTCCCCCTATACTGTATATGGCTTTTTGGAAAAAAGGAATACGGTCTTCTGCCGCTGTTACGCGGTGTTTAGGCTGGCTAGCTGCTTGTCCCACTGATTACCCCCTTCTTCTTATCTATTTTTTGCTTGCGCGCCATTTCCCGATCCTTAACCGTTTGGGTTTCGGCCGCTACCTGTTCAGGGGTTTTCTCACCCATGATGATCGACTGAATCCCCTTATCCCAAGTCTCGATCACCATTGAAAACTCTGATACGCCCCAGGCATTAGGATGAATCGCGTAATCCATACCCCGAGCAAACGCCGCATTGATCTCAGGAATGCTTGTCGCGCTAAGCTTATTCGCCGGCAGGTTATTAGTAACCCCAGAGAGATAGGCCTGCTGTCCGGCAGCAGTAAACCATCGTAGAAATTTCACTGTTTCGTCCATGTCCTTAGAACGGGCATTGACCATAAAAGACGAGCCAGCCCCGCCCCAAATCGCCATAGGGAATTGCTCCGAGGCCTTAGGTGGAAACACGACCGCGTAATTTAAATCCGGGTTCATCCCCTTATACACGTTCACGCACCAGGAACCATTAAAAGCAAATACCGCCTTGCCGCTGGCAAAAAGCTGCTCTGCGGTTTTATTCACCATGGTTACTAAGCCTTTGGCCAGGACCCCGGATTCCTGCATATCCTTAAAAATGGTCAATACCTTTATCCAGTCCGGGTCAGTATAAAGGACAACGCCGCGGATGGTAGCCAGGACTTTATCCTTACCCATAATATTGAAGGCATAATTATTGGCAAAACAATCTATCATCCAGAGCTCTCCCCATCCGGAAACCAAACCTTGCATATTAGCTTCTTTAATCTTTTTGCCAATACCCAGAAATTCCTGGAAGGTAACCGGTGGGTGGTCAGGATCTAAACCTAATTTTTTAAATAAATCTTTATTATAAAGCATCTGAATAGTCATAATATCTATGGGCACGCCATAAAATCCCGGCCTTATCCCATAACTATTGCCATCGGTAAATTCATTGACTGCCAGCGCGGTAGTAAAGAAACTATTTTTCCAAAACCCGTTGTTTTCTTCCATATAAGGCGTTAAATCCTGGATAAACCCAGCCTTGATAAACGAACTAAAGTCTCTCTTTTCGCCTAATATGCCGAATATATCAGGCAAGGTATTGCCCTGCGCCGCCGCGCGGACCTTCTGGGAATAAACATCAGAGGGAGCGTAAAGTTCAAAGTTCACCTTTACCCCGGTATTAGTCTCATATCTTTTGGCTAATTCCTGGAATGCCGTATCCCTATCAGTCATCCAATGCCAAATAGTTACAGTCGGCTTATCTGTTCTTTTATCCGGCGCACAGGCAGACAAACCCGCGCCTAATAATAAAATAAACAAAATACGCGATAAAATCATGCCATATCCTCTGTAAATTTTATTGCCTTGGAATAAAGTTAAAGGCAAGCAATCAAGCTTATTTAAAGCAAAATAGACGCAGCAAATAAGCTTAGCATAACATTATTCCAGGGTCAAGTTTTTTGTTAATACGTGTATTAGCAAGATTAAAATGTCCGGTTCTTAGCAAAATGAAAATGTCCGGTTTTTGGGTTTTTAAAGAGCGCCGGCAAAAGCTTCTTCCTGCTTTCTTTCTGGAAGCGGTCCCGGAATCCGTAAGCTCCTCCAGGGATG
>JAHKAP010000060.1 GCA_018825985.1 Candidatus Omnitrophota bacterium | reverse complement strand
TTAAGGGAGTCTGTTTTTGGCGATGAATACGCAAGCCGAAAAGGCCTGCTGCAATTACTGGATCCACGGGTAAAAGTATTTACTTTTTTATTGTTTATTATTCAAGTGATCCTGATAAGAAACATTTTTGTATTGTCATGCCTTTATGGGATATGCCTTATATTGGCGCTTATATCTAAAATCAACCTGTGGTTTTTCCTGAAACGGACCTGGATATTTATACCGCTATTTTCTCTTTTTATCGCGGTTCCGGCGTTATTTAGTATTATCAGTCCCGGAGAACCCCTGTTTAAATTTAATATCATATGGTTTAAGCTGGTTATAACCCGCCAGGGATTATCGGCAGCAATATTATTTGTTTTACGGGTCATCACTTCCGTATCATTCGCCACTCTTTTGAGCATTAGCACAAAGCACTTTGAACTCTTGAAGGTTTTGCGTTTTCTTAAGGTACCGCAGATTTTTGTTATAACGCTGGGTATGTGTTATCGTTATGTCTATCTCTTTGTTGAGATGATCGAAAATACCTATATGGCCATTAAGAGCCGGGTAGGCGCGAGAATCCACTATAGACAGGGAGAGCGGATCGTGGCCTGGAATATCGGGCTTCTTTGGCAGCGCTCATACAGGTTAAATGAAGATGTGTATAAAGCTATGCTTTCCAGGGGGTATAAGGGCGAGCCGTATCTCCTGGACGATTTTAAATCCGGACTCAAAGATTGGTTTTGGGTTTTTTTTATACTGTTAATTACTGCCGGAGCGCTTTATTTTAATTATCGCTCAGACATTTAAAAGCGTATGGATGATTTAATCTTTGAATTAAACGAAGTCAAGTTTTCTTATCTCGATAAATTTCCCGCTTTATGCGGCATAGATATCGATATCAAAAAAGGCGAGAAGATAGCCGTTATCGGGGCTAACGGTTCGGGAAAATCCACGTTTTTACAGATACTGGACGCTCTGAGCTTTCCAAATAAAGGTTCGGTCAAATTCCTCGGCCGGGAATTGAAAGAGGGTTCTTTTGATGATCCGGAGTTTTCCGATTATTTCCGCAAAACCGTAGGAATGGTTTTTCAGAATCCTGATGTCCAGTTATTCTGTCCGACAGTAGGCGAAGATATTGTTTTCGGGCCCCTGCAGCTGGGAATATCCCGTCCAGAAATAAAAAAGCGCTTTGAAGAACTGACATCTTTGTTGAATATTAAAGATCTATTGGATCGCCAGCCGCACTCTTTAAGCATCGGCGAAAAACGCAAAGTCGCCATAGCATCTACCCTGATGATCAACCCGGATGTCCTGCTTCTGGATGAGCCGACAGCTGGATTAGACCCGCTTACTACCAGGCATATTATTGATTTTCTTTTGCAGGCCAATGCCGAAGGCAAAACTATTATTACATCTACCCATGATTTACATATTGTCGAGGAGATCTCGGATATGGTTTATGTATTTAGCCAGGAAAAAAGGATAGCCGGCAGCGGGACCCCTGAGGACATTCTGCATAATTTCCGCCTGCTTCAGGATAACAATCTTGTGCATATTCATAAACACCGCCATGATGGTAAGGTTCATATTCATCCTCATCAGCATTTAGATCACCACCATTAAAGTTGTTTTTTTATCTGAGAAAAGATTAATTGCATTACTCATCGTTAGCGATATAATTATTAACAGCGTATTGGTTTTTTAAAGCGTTAAGTTATTTTTGCGAGACAAATAATTTGCAGGCGGCTGAAAATATTGTTAGCGGCAAATAGAAAGGCTTGAGGTTAAAAATTATGGCAGAAGATATAAAAAATCTGATAGAAAAGATAAATCAGGAAGGCGTTCTCGCCGCTGAAAAAAAGGCCCGCGTGATCGAGGAGGAGGCCAGGCTTAAGGCCGAGGAGATTATAACTAATGCCCGCGCCGAGGCCCAGAGGATGATCTCCCTGGCCAAGATAGAGGTGCTCAAGGATGGCGAAAGAGAAAAGGCTTTGCTTTTTCAGGCAGGCAGGGATATGCTGCTTCTTTTAAAAAGCCAGCTTAATTCCATGCTGAACCAGGTTATTAATACTGAAATCCGCCAGGCGCTTAATACGGGTGAGCTTTTTAAGATCTTAAGCAACCTGATCCAGAATATCTGTAAACAGCATGATGCTAGTATTATTGTTTCTTTAAGCAAAGAAGACCTTGAAAAGCTGGAGAGCGGATTTTTGCTTAAGCTAAAGGAGCAGACCAAGAAAGAAATTGTCTTGCATCCGGCGGAGGATATCCGCGCCGGTTTCACGATCAGTTTTGACGCGGGCAAGTCGCAGTTTGATTTTAGCGATAAGGCGCTTAGCGAGTATATCTCAGCCTACCTAAAACCTAAATTAAAGGAAATTCTGCAAAAGTAAATGGCTAACCTTTATCCTTATTTAATCTCCAGCCTGCCGATGTTATCTTTTGGCGCGCCTGCGCAGTTCGGTTTGGCTGAATTAATTGAAAAGTGCTCTGGGCTTATACCTTGCGATCATCTTGAAACATTAAGGAGTATTTCTATTGAAGGCCCATCCGGATCTTTAAACCCGGTTATAAGAAAATGGTCAGGGTTTAATATTACGCTTAAGAATGAGCTGGTGAAGGTGCGCTCCACCCGGAAAAAAGCGCGCGCGGAAGATTATCTGCGGCCCGGCGGATATACCGAGCCCAGTCTTTATTATCTGGCATTGGCAGCGCACAGGAATCTTAGCCTGCTTGACGGAGAAAAAATATTGGATATCGCAAGATGGAAATTTTTAGAAGAGCTTTCATTCGGGCACTACTTCGATCTGGATTTAGTTATTATCTATGCCTATAAACTTTTGATCCTGGAGCGTTGGGAAAAAATAAACACCGCTGACAGGGAAACTTTATTGAGTTTGGTATGAGCGCAAAAAGATACGGGATTATTACTCAAATCAACGCCAATATGGTCACTGTGAGTTTTGACACTTTTGTGATCCAGAATGAAGTCGCTTATGTTATCCACGCTGATGAGCGGTTAAAGTCCGAGGTGATCAGCGTGAGGGATAATACCGCGCAGATGCAGGTATACGAAAGCACCGCTGGATTAAAAGTAGGGGAGAAGGTGGAGTTTAGCGAAGGACTCTTATCGGTTGAGCTGGGCCCGGGGCTCTTGGGGCAGATTTTTGACGGGTTGCAAAACCCGCTTCCTTTATTGGCGCAAAAATGCGGTTATTTTTTAAAGCGCGGGTTTTATTTAGATGCTTTGTCGCATGAAGATACCTGGGAATTTACTCCCCTGGTAAAGCCGCAGGATAGAATACTCCCCGGCCAGGGTTTAGGTTTTGTCCCGGAAAAAATATTTAAGCATTATATCATGGCCCCGTTTTCCCTGTCCGCAGCCTCAGAAGTGGTTGAGATAGCGCCCTTAGGAAAATATAGCGCCAAACAGCGCATCGCGCTGCTAAAAGATGCTGACGGCAAAGAAACAGAAGTTTTTTTAAATCAATCCTGGCCGGTAAAGATCCCTATCCGCGCTTACTCGGAGAAATTAAAGCCATTAAAGCCGCTAGTGACCAAGATGAGGATCATTGATTCTTTTTTTCCCGTTGCCCTTGGTGGGACTTATTGCCTGCCCGGGCCCTTTGGCGCCGGTAAAACCGTTCTCCAACAACTGACCAGCCGCCACGCGGAAGTGGATGTGGTTGTGATCGCGGCCTGCGGAGAGCGAGCAGGGGAAGTAGTAGAGACCTTAAAGACTTTCCCGAAATTAATCGATCCCCGCACCAATAAACCCTTGATTGACCGCACTATTATTATTTGTAATACAAGTTCAATGCCGGTTGCGGCGCGCGAATCAAGCGTTTACACAGCTGTGACAATAGCGGAATATTACCGTCAGATGGGCTTGCATGTTTTATTGCTGGCTGATTCTACTTCCCGCTGGGCGCAGGCTATGCGCGAGATTTCCGGGCGGCTTGAGGAGATTCCGGGAGAGGAAGCGTTTCCTGCTTATTTAGAGTCGCGCATTGCTTCTTTTTATGAGCGCGCAGGTTTAGTCAGGCTGTATGACGGCAGTATAGGTTCAGTTACTATCGGAGGAACGGTAAGCCCGGCAGGAGGCAATTTTGAAGAGCCGGTGACGCAGGCTACTTTAAAAGTCGTAGGAGCGTTTCACGGGTTATCGCGCGAGCGCTCTGATGCCAGAAGGTACCCGGCTGTTGATCCACTGATCAGCTGGAGCAAATATAGCAGTTTTATTGACCAGAAACAGGTAAGGCTTGGCCATGAGATCCTGCGCAAGAGTCATGAAATAGCTCAGATGATGAAGGTTATCGGGGAAGAAGGCACCTCATTGGCAGATTACATTGTTTATCTTAAGGGTGAGTTTTTGGACTTCGTGTATTTACAGCAGAACGCCTTTGATAAGGCGGATGAGGCCAGTTCAAAAGAAAGGCAGGTTTATGTATTTAATTTTATTTATAATATTTTAGGTTCCGAATTCTTTTTCAGCGATAATGAAGGAGCCCGGCATTATTTTCAGAAATTGCGCCAGCTATTTAACGGCTGGAATTCAAGCCTTTGGCAGAGCGATGATTTTAAAAATAGCGAGCGGGAAATTACCTTATTGCTTAATGAGTTGATACAAAAGGATAGAGTAAATGTATAAAGTATATACCAATATTGTGCAAATTTCAGGAGATGTAATCAGCGTAGAAGCTGAAGGGGCCGGTTATTTAGAGATCGCGCAGGTGTTTACCAGGCGCGGAGTTTCTTTGGCCCAGGTCATACGCATCGAGAGGAAACGGGTATCTTTGCAGGTTTTTGCCGGCAGCAGGGGTATCTCGACCGGGGACAGGGTGAGGTTTTTGGGGCATTCAATGCGCGTTGCCAGCGGAGCGGATCTAATGGGGAGGGTTTTTAACGGAAGCGGCCTGCCTTTGGATAAGGGGCCTTCTTTAAACGATTCTTTGATTGAAGTCGGAGGCCTTCCTGTAAATCCGGTCAAAAGGATCATCCCGCGCAAAATGATACGCACCGGTATCCCTATGATCGATGTTTTTAATTCCCTGGTTGAATCTCAGAAGCTGCCTATTTTTTCTATTGCCGGAGAGTCTTATAATGAGCTTCTGGCCAGGATCGCCATTCAGGCCGAGGTGGACATAATTATTTTAGGCGGGATGGGCTTGAAATACGACGATTATCTTTATTTCCGGGATACCCTTGATGAACGGGGCGTGATTTCGCGCTCCATCTTATTTATACATACCGCATCAGACCCTGTGGTCGAATGTTTACTTGTCCCGGATATATGCCTGGCTGTTGCCGAGCAGTTTGCCTTAAAAGGGAAACGGGTCTTAGTTTTACTTAGCGACATGACCAATTTCTGCGACGCGCTTAAAGAAATAGCGATTACCATGGAACAGGTCCCTTCTAACCGCGGCTATCCCGGAGACCTTTATAGCCAGCTGGCCAGCCGCTACGAGAAGGCTGTAGATTTTGACGATGCAGGCTCTATTACCATCCTTGCGGTTACCACTATGCCCGGAGACGATGTTACGCACCCTGTCCCTGATAATACAGGCTATATTACTGAGGGCCAATTTTATCTGAAGAATGGGGTAATCGAGCCGTTTGGTTCATTAAGCCGCTTAAAACAGCAGGTCAATTCTAAGACCCGCGATGATCACCGCGTAATTATGGATACCATGATTCAGTTGTTTGCCAGTTACCGCCAGGCTCTCGAGAAACAGGCAATGGGTTTTCAGATGAATTCCTGGGACAAAAAACTCCTTTTTTACGGCAAGTCTTTTGAAAACAGGCTGATGTCTCTTAAGATAAATATTCCGCTTGAAGAAGCGCTGGATCTGGGCTGGAGGATCCTGGCCGAAAGCTTTACTCCGGAAGAGACAGGAATCAAGAAATCCATGATTGAAAAATACTGGCCGGCTAAATTAGGTGTTGGCAGCCATTAATTTTAACAGATGGCAAAGATTAAACTTACTAAAGGAGAGTTAAAAAAGCAGCGGGACGCCCTTATTCAATACGAGCGATACCTGCCTACTCTGCAGTTAAAAAAGCAGCAGCTGCAGCTGGAAATAATTTACCACATAAATATTCTTACTGAAAGAAAGCGCGCCGAGGAGAAGAAAAGGGAGGCGCTTAAATCCTGGATAGTGCTTATGGCAGATCCCGGAGTGGATATTTCAAAGTGGATTAAGCCGAAGGATGTTCTTACCCAGGTAAAGAATATCGCCGGAGTGGATATACCTGTTTTTACAGAGGCCAGGTTTGAATTTGCTGAATACGATTTGTTCTCTACCCCGTTATGGGTTGATTCCGGGATAGATGCATTAAGGGCCCTGGCATCTTTGAAAAGCGAGATCGCTGTTATTGAGGAAGGTGTGCGTATACTAAGGCGGGAGTTGCGCGTTACCAGCCAGCGGGTTAATCTTTTCGAAAAAGTTAAGATTCCTCAGGCCCGCGAAGCGATACGCCTGATTAAGATTTATATCGGTGACCAGATGGCTAACGCTGTGGGAAGAAGCAAGATCGCTAAGAGAAAGATTAAGGAAATGGTTTTTGAGGAGGTAGCGGCTTGATTGTGCCGATGAAAAAGATAACTGTGATTTTGCAGGTTAAGGATGCCCAAGAGGCGGTTAAGAAACTGCGCAAGCTTGGGGTAGTTCATATTGAAGAACAGCAAGAGCCAAAGGGCAGGGATATATCTCTATTGACTGAAGACCTGGACTTGATTAGCCAGGCGGTTGAAGTATTAGAAGATGCGGAATTTGCCACCGGTTGCGAGGCAGGCCTAAAACAAAATGATTTTACGGATTGGAGGCTCACCTGCCGTCATATTATGGATATATGGAAGAGACGGGATCAGTTAGAAGAATACTCCCGCGGGTTATTGTTTAAAATAGAAGAGTGGAAGGATTGGGGGGATTTCGATCCGGAGAATATCCGTCAGCTTGCCCAAAAAGGGATTTTTATAAAACTCTGCCAAGTGCCGGTTAGAGAAATGAAGAACTTGCCTGATCAGGCAGTGGCAAGAGAGATTTTTGTAAAAAGCAAAATTGCATATTGCGCGGTAATTTCCGGTAAGCAGCTGGATATCGGATTTAAAGAATTTGAGCTGCCTAAAATTGGCATATCGCAGATGCAAAAGCGCCTGACTGAGAATAGAAAGGTGATTGAATCGCTTAAGGATGAGTTTTGTTCGTTTTATTGTCAACTGCCGCGGCTTTCCAGAATAAAGGCAGGAATGGAGAAAGAGCTTGAGTATTACCGTGTTTTAGACGGGATGGGTGAGGCCGGCGCCCTTGCCTATTTAGCAGGTTTTATTCCCTATGACAGCGAAGCGGATTTAAGGAGGATGGTTAATACTGAACAATGGGGTTTGGTGGTAAGTGATCCTTCGCAGGATGATTTTGTCCCTACGCTTATCCGCAACTCTAAATTTATTTCTATGATTGCTCCGGTTTTTAAGTTAATAGAAATAATCCCCGGGTATAAAGAATTGGATATCAGTCTTCCCTTTTTGATATTTTTGTCTATCTTTTTCGGCATGCTCATAGGAGACGCCGGATATGGCGCGCTATATTTTGGATTAACTATTTTTGCCAATTGGAAATGGGGAAAAAAAATAAAGGAAAAATCTGTTTTTTTTCTATTTTATGTTTTAAGTTTTTGCGCTATTATCTGGGGGCTATTAACGGGAGTTTTTTTTGGCCAGGCCTGGTTAGTCGCAGTAGGCTGGAAGCCGCTATTACCAATGTTACAAGATACCAAAAATGTGCAGGCGTTCTGTTTTTTTCTCGGCGCCCTGCATTTATCTATCGCGCATTCCTGGAAGGCAGCCTTAAAATTCCCCTCTTTAACCGCCTTGGCTGAAATCGGATGGATTTTTGTTTTATGGGCCGCATTTTTCCTGGCCAGAAGTTTGATTCTGGGGGATGCCTTTCCACTCTTTGTCAAATGGCTGCTTTTGGCCGGAGCATCCCTTGTTATTTTTTTCACCAGTCCGCAGAAGAATATTTTAAAAGCGATAGGCTCAGGCCTTAGCGCCGTAGCCTTGAACCTGATGAACAATTTTACCGACGTGGTTTCTTATGTCCGGCTTTTTGCTGTGGGGCTGGCGGGAGTCGCGATTGCGGATGCATTTAATTCTATGGCGGCAGGCGTAGGCAGAGACGGTATTTTAAATTTATTACTTGCTTTGATTATTATCATTGCCGGCCATGCGTTGAATCTGATGCTTGGGCCTATGTCTGTTTTAGTTCACGGCATCAGGCTTAATGTGTTAGAGTTTTGCGGGCATGTTGGGATAAACTGGAGCGGCAGGGCGTATAAACCGTTTAAAGAAGATTAAAGTTTAAACAGGAGAAGAGATATGGAGATAGGATTGATTGGGCAATTCAAGGATTTTGGCGCAATAATGGCGTTGGCCTTTTCTGCAGTAGGTTCTGCCTTTGGCACTGGTGTGGCGGGTATGTCTGCGATAGGCGCGTGGAAGAATAATTTTTCGCAGAATAAAGCCGCTAATTTTATGCTGATCGCATTCGTGGGCGCCCCCCTTACCCAGACGATTTACGGCCTGATTGTTATGAATAAGATATTTGAGATCGCCGGTAAAGGGCAATATCTCTGGGGGATTGGCGCATGCGCAGGGCTTGCCATAGGGGCTTCAGCTTACGCGCAGGGAAAATGCGCGGCAGTGGCCTGTGACGCCATGGGCGAGACAGGAAAAGGGTTTGGTAATTACATCATTGTGCTTGGTATTATTGAGACGGTCGCCCTTTTTGTGATGGCTTTCACCCTCGGGATTTTAGGAAAATTTTAAAGAAAATTAGGGGACGTTTCTATTTTTAATTATCCGAAAAGATAAAAAATAGAAACGTCCCCTGATTAATCAGTTATGGAGATAAATAATAAATTACAGAAACTTAAGCGAATTCTTAGAGAAATTGGGTCGGTGGTTGTAGCCTTTTCCGGTGGTGTTGACAGCGCTCTTTTGGCTAAAATAGCTGTTGATACATTGAAGAACAGAGTTTTAGCGGTGACTTATATGTCGGCGTTCCTGCCTGAGTCTGAAAAAGCGCAAGCCGGCAGGCTGGCTAAGAAAATCAAAATTCCTCATTATTTTGCTAAACAGAGATTAGTCCCGGCGTTACTTAATAATCCCAAGAACCGCTGTTATTATTGTAAGAAAGAAGTCTTCTCCGGGCTTATCCGTATTGCCCGCAATAAAGGATTTTCCGCGGTTATTGATGGCTCTAATGCCGATGACCTGATGGATTATCGTCCGGGTAGAAAAGCCCTCAAGGAGATGGGTATCAGGAGCCCTTTGCAAGAAGCAGGATTAACTAAGAAAGAGATCCGCTCACTTTCTAAGGAGCAAGGTTTAGATACCTGGGATAAGCCGGCAATGGCTTGTTTAGGTTCGCGTTTTGCTTATGGAGAGAGGTTTTCCAAAAAGAAACTAATGATGGTTGAACAGGCGGAAGAATTCTTGCGTAAGCTTGGGATTACGCAAGTCAGGGTGCGCCATCACGGAAACTTGTGCCGTATTGAGACAGGGATAAATTATAATCCTATCATTTTTAAAAATAGTAAGAGGATTGTACAAAAGATTAAATCGCTTGGGTATGCTTATATTACCATTGACCTTCAAGGTTACCGTATGGGCTCAATGAATGAGAGTTTAGGATGGAAAAGAAAAGGATAATAAATCTGCTTGCCCGGGTAAAGGCTAAGCGTATCTCTGTTAATGACGCCTTTGAAGAATTAAGGCATCTGCCTTATGAGGACTTAGGGTTTGCCAAGGTTGATCACCACCGCCATATGCGGGTTGGATTTCCCGAAGTTGTCTTCTGTCCGGGCAAAACCCGGGAACAGATTTTAGCTATTTTTAAATCTCTGGCTAAAAGAAATAAGTTTGTATTGTTAACCAGGGCGGATGAGCTGACTTATAGGCAGATTAAGAAAATATATCCCAAAGTTACCTATAATTCTTCGGCTAAGGCTATTTGTTTAGAAGGAAAACGTCCTGCGCGCAAGGGATTAGTTTCGGTTGTTTGCGCGGGCACAGCAGATATACCCGTAGCTGAAGAAGCGGCAATAACCGCGGAGGTTTTTGGAAGCCGTGTTGAAAGGGTTTATGATGTGGGCGTAGCCGGGATCCACCGGCTTTTGGATTGTTTTAAACGGATATCCAAGAGCCGCTGCATCATAGTCTTGGCTGGGATGGATGGAGTTTTGCCTTCAGTTATCGGAGGAATGGCTTCTTGTCCGGTGATAGCCGTACCCACGTCAGTCGGTTACGGGGCTAATTTTAAGGGTATTGCGCCGTTATTAACTATGCTAAACAGCTGCGCCCCGAATGTCTCGGTAGTTAATATCAATAACGGTTTTGGCGCGGGATACATCTCGGCCCTGATAAATAAAAATTCTAAATAGGGACAGCGACTATTTTTTCAGGAATGGATAAAAATAGTCGCTGTCCCTGATTAAAGATGAAAGATAAAAAACCAACTCTGGTAAAATTAACCCGAACAGATGAATATCAACGCCTGCTTAACGGCACGCCTTATACCGCCGGAATAAAATCCGGGCGCGTAACTTTAAAGCCCCGAGAATCAGTGGGTGAGCATAAAACTCAAAGCAAAGAAGAAGTGATTATTATTCTGGAAGGGGAAGCAGATGTTTATGTGGATGGTACTCTAAAATTTACCGCAGGCATTGATAACCTGGTTTATATTCCTCCTGAAACAAGCCACGATATAAGAAATAGCCGCAGCCAGAATTTACGCTATATTTATATAACTGCGCCTGTTTTACCCTAATCTTACTTTGGCTAAAGTTTATTTTTTATGCCGGCTATCTCGGCTTTCTGTTGAGCCGATTCAAATTTTAGGTCTTTTATTTCATTTTGCTGTTCTTGAATCTCTTTTTGTTGTTCTTTGATAGCCTCTAAAAGAACCGCAGTAAATTTGTCATAACTAAAGGCTTTGTATCCGTCTTTGTCCGTGCTGACGAGCTCGGGAAACTCCTTCTCTATTTCTTGGGCAATGATACCAATTTGTTTGCCTGCAGGTAACCCGGGAGTATTAGTTTCCTCCTGATTCTTCCATTCGAATGTTACGCCCCTTAGCCTTAGTAATTTGGGTAAAGGGTTATTCAGAGTGCTGATATTTTTTTTCCATCTTATGTCGGAACCCGACCATGAACCTGAAGTACACCAGGTTGCTCCATTAATCCGCAATGTTTGCCCAGGATAATAATGAAAAACTTCTAAGGTTCCATCCATCGCTCCGCTTGCTTGGCGCATTGTTTCTAACGTGTCAATAGAGATAGAATTAGGATTTGAGGCGGCAGCCCCTGTGCCGATCCCAGCCAGCCAACCGGAACCACCTACACTACCTGAAAAATACATAGGGCCAGCAAAACCACTCGATGCTTTGATTGCGCCATTTACATCCAAAGCTGCCCCTGGATTAGTTTGGCCTATGCCGACCCTGCCGTCTCCTCTGATATACATTTTTGTACTGGCTGAATTCCTAAATTGGGCGATGTATCCATCAGTAAATCCATCCCCTCGGGTAGTATATACATCCAGCACTCTACCCTTGCCGCCGGTTGCAGTACCACCAGATTCCAAAGTCACTAAAGCAATGTTATCTGGTATCGTTGTTTGATCTTGAAAAACATGTAATTTTGTTCCAGGCGTCGCCGTCCCGATGCCGACCCTGCTTCCGGTAACGTTAGCTAAAGTAACATTATTGGAAGCTGTTAAATTATAGTAGCTTCCGTAAGGCGAAGGGTAGTATGTAGTGATGGTGATGGTTTCTTCGGCAAATGCC
>JAHKAP010000059.1 GCA_018825985.1 Candidatus Omnitrophota bacterium | reverse complement strand
AGAGCGCCAGGTGTTAAACGCGGTCATGAAAGAACAGGAGTTAGCTGTTTCCGGAGCAGCCCAGGCCGGATCAGGGGCCCAGCGCGGCCAGATCAAGACCGCAGACCTGATCATTACTGCCGCTGTAACAGAATTCGAGCCTAATGTCAGAGGCGCAGGAGCTGGTGTGGGCGCCGGAGGAAAAATAGGTAAAGGTTTTTTAGGGGCGGCTTTAGGCGGGGCAATGAACAAGGCCCATATGGCTTTGGATATCCGCATCGTGGATACCTCAACTTCCGAAGTCTTAGCCGCAACCCGGGTACAAGGTGAGGCAACTGATGTTTCCGGGGGGATCATGGCCGGATTTATGGGCAGTTGGGCTTTAGGAGGCGGTTTGTCAGGTTATGCCAATACTCCTATGGAAAAGGCTATCCGGGTTTGCATAATTGAGGCAGTGCGTTACGTATCCCAAACTATTTCAGCTGGTTATTACAAGTATTGAAATAAAAATTTTTTTGTATAAGTTTGACTTATTGATTTAATAATGTTATCATTTAGCTATGGATGATCATAAGATACGGTTTGACCAGTATTTAGTTGACATTATTGAACATCTACCCGATCCAACTTTTGTTATTAACCTGGAAGGCAAAGTTATAGCCTGGAATAAGGCTATTGCTGAAATTACCCAGGTTAAGGCCGAAGATATGCTAGGTAAGGGTAATTATGAATATGCGATCCCGTTTTACGGGGAGACAAGGCCGATATTAATTGATTTCGCTATTAGAAAAGACCTGAATATAGAAGGTAAGTACGATTTTGTAAAAAGAGAAAACGATACATTAATAATTGAAGTTTATATCAACCGCCTTAAACCAGGCGGCATCTATCTCTGGTCAAAAGCTAGCCCTTTATACGACTCCAATCATAATATAGTTGGTTCAATAGAGATTTTTCGCGATATCACCGAGCGCAAGAAGGCGGAGGAGGAGTTGCGTAATCTTACCTGCCGCCAGCAAGCCTTGCTCTCTGCCACCCCCAACATTATTGCGGAAGTGGACAAAAACAAAGTGTATGTTTGGCTGAATAATGCGGGATTAGAGTTTTTTGGTAAGGATGTAATCGGTAAAGAAGCTAACTATTATTTTGAGGGCGAACAGCCTACCTATAATATAGTCAAGCCGATCTTTGACGGCAGTGAAGATATTATTTATCTCGAGAGTTGGCAGCGGCGAAAGGATGGAGAAAAGCGGTTGCTGGCCTGGTGGTGCCGGGCGCTCAAGGATAAAGATGGGTTCATCTCCGGCGCGCTATCTTCAGCTCTCGATATTACTGATTACAAAAAAGCGCAGGAGCAGAATGAGCAGTTAAATAAAGATTTGGTGAAGTCCAACAAGAAGCTCAAAAAATTAGCCCTCTGCGATCCGCAGACCGGACTTTTTAATTACCATTATCTGCAGGAGATCATAGAAGCGGAATTATTCCGGGCCAAGAGATACTCTCACCCGTTATCAGTGATCATAATGGATATCGATTATTTTAAATCTATCAATGATGTTTATGGGCATCAATTCGGCGATCAGGTGCTCAAACAGCTTGCTCAGCTTTTAAAGAGCCTGCTGCGTAAATACGATATAGTAATCCGTTCCGGCGGAGAGGAATTTGTAATTCTTTCTCCGGGGATAGACCGGGCAACTTCGCTTATGCTGGCTAACCGCCTCTTGAGCGCTATCAATCTGTATAATTTTGGCGATAAAAAACAAATTGTTAAGTTAAAATTAAGCATGGCGGTAGTATCTTTTCCTGAAGATAAGATATCCGAAGGCAAAGACCTAATCATAATTGCAGATCAGGTCCTGAATAAAGTAAAAGAATCGGGAGGCAACAGCGTATTTACCTCTTTGGATATTGTAAAGGGTAAGGCCGCGGACACCGGCATGCCCAAAAAAACAGTGAATGTAGAGGTATTAGAAGAGAGAATAGAGAAACTTACCCGCAGCTCCAACCAGAGTTTAATTGAAGCAGTCTTTGCTTTCGCCAAGACTATCGAGCTAAAGGACCATTATACCGGCGAACATGTGGAGAAGACCGTGCATTACGCTGTTGAAGTTGCCAGGGCAATGGGCTTATCCCGGGAAGAAATCGAACGTATCCATCAGGCGGCGATGCTGCATGATTTAGGCAAGATCGGAATAAGCGAAAGTATATTGCTTAAACCGGCAAAATTGACTAAAAAGGAATTTGCCGAAATAAAAAAGCATCCTCAGATCGCCGTTGATATTATCAGGCCGATCCAGTTTTTGCATAGTATAATACCTTTTATACTCTATCACCACGAGAGATGGGATGGCAAAGGTTATCCTAACGGCCTTAAGGCCGATGAGATCCCTCTCGGAGCGCGGATAATCGCCATCGCCGACGTATTTCAGGCTTTGATATCCCACCGTCCCTACAGAAAAGATGCATTTTCTAAAAAAGAAGCCGTGGAGATTATTGAGTCGGCTGCTGGGACCCAATTTGACCCAAATATCGTTAAAGTGTTTTCAAGGGTCATCCGGAATATCGACTGATCTTTATGCTCTCCCCAAACATAGAATACAGAAAGATAAAATGCGGCCGGAAACTTATCGAGGCGTTTTGCATCAAACTGATGAGCAAAAATCTGATCCTGCTTCTCGGTAGTAAAGGTTATATAATGTGCGGCTATTTGAATATGCGCTCAGCCGATAAATTTAAAGACCCGGCTGTAAGGATAACCGGGGTTTCGACGATCAATGAATCGCTAAAGGCCGATGCCGGTTCTTTAAGCCGGGAGGCTAAAAGACTGGGGATCTATGAGGGGCAACCGATAAAAGAAGTCCTTAAGATCATAGCTTAATTAATTATGCGCTTGGTCAGATTTATTTATAAAAAGCAAATCAGATGGGGAGTAATAGATAAAGATGGCGTTTGGCCTCTTAAAAATCCGCCTTATGAGAGGATCAACCGGTTTAAATATAAGCTAAGTCTCTCCCGGATAAAACTTTTAGCTCCGGCAGAGCCGTCAAAAATAATCCTGGTAGGGCTTAATTATAAAGATCATGCCCGGGAGCTAAAAATGAAGATACCGGATGAGCCGGTTATATTTTTAAAGCCTCCTACAGCTTTGATCGGACCGGATGAGAAAATAATTTATCCTCCTCAGGCCAGTAGGCTGGATTATGAAGCGGAGCTGGCCCTGGTGATCAGAAGAAAAGCCAGGAATATACCTTTGAATAAAGTACCGGAATATATTTTAGGGTTTACCTGCCTGAATGATGTTACTGCCCGCAACCTGCAGAGAAAAGACGTTCAGTGGTCCAGGGCTAAATCATTTGATACGTTTTCACCTTTAGGTCCGTGGCTTGAGACCGCAATCAGAGTGGATAATTTACGGATCAGGTCTTTCCTGAATGGTAAATTAAATCAGGATTCAAATACCAATAAATTTATTTTTACGGTTAAAAAAATTGTGTCTTTTGTTTCGCAGGTGATGACTTTGCTTCCCGGAGACGTGATATCAACCGGGACGCCGCCTGGGGTAGGCCCGATGAAGGCAGGCGATAAAATTGAGATCGATATTGAAGGCATAGGGGTTTTGAGAAATACTGTTGTCCGGCACGGATAAACACGGATCATTTACGGATATACACGGATAACACAAAGCCTTTATCTGCGGGAATCCGTTCTTTTATCCGTGTACATCCGTGTATTTGAGAAATAGGGATCGGTCAACACATTCTTACCCCCTTGAGCAAAAAAAGTAAGATAATAGTTAAGCAGTAAATCCAGGTCAACAGCAGGAGTCATCAATAGCCGTTTATCTAAATCAGGTTTTTTCTCCTTGGCTAACTGCCAAGGT
>JAHKAP010000058.1 GCA_018825985.1 Candidatus Omnitrophota bacterium | reverse complement strand
CAGGTATGAATAATTCTCTTGATTATTTGATGATTTATGCTAATATGTTTTAGAAAACGTATAATTACAATAGGAGGTGTAAAGTGTTGAAGAGAGTGATTGTTTTAGGGTTAATAGTATTGATGTCGGGCCTATTCTTTTCTTCTGGTGTATTTGCCCAGGAGAAGGTTAAGGTGGGCATAGTTATGTTTAGTTCAGAATCAGGTTATCCGGTTAGCTCAGAAGGAATCCTGTCAGGACTGAAAAAAGCAGGTTTTGATGAAACTAATGCAGATTTCGATATAAGAAATGCCAAAGGCAACAATGAAAACGTAACTTTGATCGCCACAGAGTTTATGGATAAAAACGTAAATATAATTATGCCTATTGGTACTCCGGCTGCTATAGGTGTTTATAAGGTAAACAAGAATATCCCGATTGTTTTCTCAAATGTTTTTGACCCGGTAAGCGCTGGTATAGCTAAAAGCCTGGATAATTCCGGCACAAATGCCACGGGTTCGAGCACCTGGGTAGAGATGTTTAATATAGTCAAGGTGCTACAGCAGATTTGTCCGGCCAAGCGGATAGGGGTGTTATATACAGATACTGAAAAACAAACCATTGCCCAGCTCGAATCTTTTAGGAAGCTCCAGGATACTCTGGGCATTATGGTAATAGCTGCTAATGTGGCAAAGCCCGAAGACGCGGCTAATGCGGCCCAATCTTTGGTAAATCAGCGGGTGGACGCAGTATTTATTACAGGAGGCACGGCTGTAGGAAAAGGTATACCGGCGATACTGGAAGTTATTAATAAAGCTAAAATACCTACCGCTGCCCATTTGCCGGACAGGGTTAAAAAAGGAGTTTTATTAGCGGTTTCGGGAGATGCTTTTAAGATTGGCGAATTAGCCGGAAAAAAAGCTGCCCAAGTGCTTAAGGGAACCAAACCGAGCGAGATACCCATTGAGTCTTTGACGTTTTATGACATCACTATTAACGCTGATACTGCGCAAACCATAGGCTTAGTTATACCGGCGAAGCTTTTAGAATCAGCTAAAGAAATCATTAAAAAATAAAATATTAGTTGTTAATAAATGCGGATAAAAACCTAGGCTGATAACCCAGCCTAGGTTTTTATTTAAGGCAATAGTTAAATGAATTGTAGATCGGATAGGTATTTTATTTAAGATGCTTCTTTCAGGGGAAAGCAGCGGTCCGGTTATTACTGAGCGGGCTGGAATTCT
The DNA here is from genome assembly GCA_018825985.1 of Candidatus Omnitrophota bacterium. Classification (GTDB taxonomy): domain Bacteria; phylum Omnitrophota; class Gorgyraeia; order Gygaellales; family Profunditerraquicolaceae; genus JAHKAP01. Next base: position 15,486 of record JAHKAP010000058.1, on the reverse strand, counting down.
TTCTGCAAAAAGATTTATTATGGGAAAAAAGCCGAAGAAAAAAATACTGAGTTTTAGCGTCGGGGCATTAATAGTTTGTTTCGTTGGGGTGTACTTTTTTCTTTTTACAACGCCTGGCGGTAGTTTTGTAATCAGATGGGTGGTCCCAAAGTTTATTAAGGCCGAAAAAATCGAATTTCAGACGGCCCAAGGGAGTATTCTAAAAAAATTAACAATGAAGAATATCCGAATCCACGGGCTGAATGGATTGTCGCGTGAGAGCATCCTGAAAATTAATCAAGTCGACCTTTGGCTTACAAATAAAATTAACCCGGTAATTATAAAATTTTCCAATGGTCGTTTATCATTGCCGACCTCAGAACTGGTTCTTTTCCGGGGGGACTATAGAGGCGGGTCATTGAATTTTAATATTTATTCAAATAGAATAGGTATAGATAGTTTGGCATTCTTGTTCGGGCAGCAGAAGGCTCTATCTTCCTTGAAAGGAAATTTAACAGGCATCGATCTTTTTTTAACGGGATACACTCACGAGTTAGTTTTGAGAGGGAATGCGCTTGTCGAAGAGCTTAATCAAAAAAGTTTTTCTTTGACCGGCGCCCCTTTTGTTTGTGATTTGATCTTAAAAAAGGATTCGGAGAATGTCCGGGTAAACGGGACCGTTATCATTAAAAAAGGCAAGATATCGGGTCCGGGTACAGTGTTTGTTCAGTTAGACGAAAGTAAGCTGTTTTTCTCAGGTGATTATAATAAGCCGGGTTTTAATATTAAAGGGAATTCAATGGTAGAGACGGTTAAGATCCGGATCGTTCTTAAGGGGACATTTGATAAGCCGGAACTTAAATTATCTTCCGAGCCTCCTTTATCTCAGGAGCAATTAATGGTTATGTTGGCAACGGGCAGGAAGTGGGATACAATAAACACAATGTTTAGTAGTGGCGCGATTCCTTCAGATTTAGCTTTAGATTTCATTGATTATTTTGTATTAGGAGGCACAGGTAGTAAAATTGCCGGTAAATTCGGGATAACGGGACTTTCTGTTACATTCGATAATGAAAAAAAAGGGGTGGGGGTTAAAAAATCGGTTTATGATAAGGTTGAGGTAGGCTATGGGGTTATTCAGGCGCAAAACAAGGAGAAGGCTCAGACAATTACACAGAAGGTAAGCGGCGAGCTCAAGGTCACGGACACCGTTTCCGTAGGCGCAGAAAAGGAATTTACGCAGTCGAGCGCGCTTGGAGGGTCTCCCGAAGAGCAAGAGACAAACGATAAGGTCATGATAAAGTTTAAAAAAAGCTTCTGATTTTATTTTTTATTCCTTAATAACAGGGGGGTTAAAATATGGCGTGGAAATGGGTAATTGTACAAGATTTTGGCTTAAGAAAATATACTTCCAGCCCGGCAAAGTGTTGAATGCGGAAGAAATGGCTCTGAGCGAGCTTAATGTTATAACTTGGTAGCTTAGGTATCTTTTGCCATATTTGCAATAACGGGTTATAATAAATTAGATAAATAAAATAGGCATACTATGCTGAATAAAATCAAGATAATTATAGATAGAATACTTTTTCCCCGGCACAGAAAAATATGGCATATTTATACCGGCATCGCCGGGTTGCTTATTTTTCCGGTAATATTTATGTCAACTCTCTCGTTGTACAATACCTATCGCACTGCCACTAAATTTGCCCTTTCAGAGAATAAATCCGAGGCCTACCTGGTCGCAAGTATTTTAAAAGAAAGATTGGATATGCTTGTTGAGTTCGGCAAATCAGTTGCCCAGAGGCCTAACCTTATTGGCCCGCTTGAAGAAGGGAAATGGGATGAAGCTATCAAGGCAATTGCCAGTGTCCCGGTAGATTTTGAATATGTTGACCGGGTACTACTGGTAGATAAGCAGGGGGTTATAAGGGCGCAGTCCCCGGATCAACCCAATTATGTTGGCTTAAGACGATCTGATATCGATTGGTATCGCGGTGTAAGCAAGGAATGGAAAACATTTGTTTCGCAGGTTTATAGCGACCCCGTTATACCTGAAAGAAATATCATCGCAATTGCTGTGCCGATAAAAATATACGGACTTACAGGCGACGAATCTAATATTTACCGATACGCGATAAATTCCGATAAGGTTGTAGGCATATTATTACTTCATGTGTCGGTAAAAACCTTTGCTGATTTGGCAAGAGAGGAAACAGCGGTTGATCCGGGTGAATTTATTTATATTATTGATAATATCGGTAATTTAGTAGTTCATCCCAAATTCCAGGATATGGGCGGCGTAATTAATTATAAAGATGCCCCCGCAGTGCAAAAACTTCTCGCTGGGGTGCGCGGATCAGAAATAAACTACAATCCCATTGAGAAGGAAAGAAGAGTGGTTGCTTTTGAGAGAGTAAAGAATTACGGTTGGGGCGTAGTGGTAGTTAAGCCGTACGATCTTGCTTTTGCGCAGAGAAGCCAAAACCTTAAGAACGCCTCATTCTTCCACTTAATCATGCTGATGTTGTCTGTATTGGCGGCCATGCTGATTTTATTTATTCTTACGGAGCGCAGGCGCATCGATGCGCTCAAGGATGATTTTATCAGTACCGTATCGCATGAAATACGCAACCCGCTTTTCGCTATCCGCGAATCGATTTCTCAAGTAACGGAAGGGATTCGCGGACCAATTACCAAAGAACAAAATGATTTTCTTGAAATTGCCCTTACCAGTATTGACCGGCTTTCCAGGATTATAAATGATCTTTTGGACGTTGCCAAAATGGATGCGGGGAAGTTAAGGTTAAATTTTAAATGGTGCAATGTGGTTGGGATAGCAAGACAGTCCATGGCGGTTTTCTCGTCCCAAGCTCGGGTAAAGGGTATTGAAATAAAAGAGCGGTTTCCTAATGAGGAGCTGCACATTTTTATTGATGAAGAAAGAATCATCCAGGTATTGTTTAATCTTATCGGCAACGCGCTTAAATTTACTCAAAGTGGTTTTATTGAAGTTGCGATTATTGATAAAAGCGACGTTGTTGAATGTTCGGTAGCGGATACGGGCATAGGTATTTCCAAGGAGCGATTGGCAGATATTTTCTCAAAATCAAGCAGGTATACTTCTACCAGCCGCAGCCGAGGCAAAGGAACGGGATTGGGATTGGTTATAACCAAAGAAATAATCACAATGCATGGAGGGAATATTTTGGTTGAAAGCGCCGAGAACAAGGGGAGTAAGGTTACATTTATTCTGCCAAAATACTCTCCGCAAGAAGCAGCAACAAGGTTTTTAGACAATATGATCCCATCCGGGGGCCGGAAAAAATCTCTGGTTATGATATTTTACGATATTGAGAACATGGGAATCCTCAAGTCAAAGTTCGGAAATGAAAAAATAATTTCTATAAAACAAAAGATGGAGAAGTTTATTAATCTTTATATCCGTCGTGTTGCGGGTGATATAGAATTAACGGGTACGCAGGCGTTTCTTGTGCTTTTGCCTTCGCTTGATACAGCGCACGCCTCGTTAACAGTAAATAGAATAGGCGGCTCTATTAATGAGTATTTGACAGAGGAAGGACTCTTGTCGGAAGTAAAACTCAATACTTCAATAATTACCTATCCGCAAGTAAGAAATAAAAATAAGGATTTATTCGCTAAATTAGTGAATCATATCGTAGAATGTAAGATGCGTTGAAAATTAAAATATATGGCTAAAAAATATTAGTAGTAAAGGTAAAGGAATCAACCGGTTAGCCAAAAGGAGGTAGTTGCTATGGCTAAAAAAATACTTATTGCTGATGATGACCCGTCTTTAGTTGAGGTGCTTACATCACGTTTACGGCAACATAATTATGAAGTAATATGCGCTTTTGACGCTATGCAGGTAATGACTATGGCAATGTCAAGAAGACCGGACCTTATTATTTTGGATATTAAAATGCCCGCCGGAACCGGCAGAGGAGCTTTGGAAAACCTGAAGAACTCGAGCACAACATTTACAATCCCCGTAATCGTTATTACAGCTTACCCTAATGAAGAAGTTCGGGGGTTCGCCGTTAAAAATGGTGTTGTTGATTTTATTGAAAAACCATTTCAGGTAGAGGTACTTTTAAATAGTATAGAAAGAGTCTTTAGAAAGGAAGAAGGGGGCAATATATAACTTACTATGGCGCAGAAGATACTTATTATTGACGATGCACCGGATTTTGTGCAACTGCTCGAATCAAGGCTAAAATTATCTAATTATGACGTGGTTGTTGCGTTTGACGGGAAGACCGGACTTGAGCTTGCTAAAAAGGAGATTCCTGATCTGGTAATCCTTGACGTTGTTATGCCGGGTATGGATGGTTTTGAGGTCCTTAAGGTTTTTAAGGGCAGCTTTGAGACAAGCGCGATTCCGGTTATTATGCTTACGCAGAAAAGAGATTCTGAATCAATTTTGGACGCGCAGGAATTAGGGGCCGTTGATTATATTTCTAAGCCGTTTGACCCGGAAGAACTATTGAAACTTATAAGAAGATATATTTAATTGTTTTATTTTTTAAGGGGGTATATGGATAAAAAAATCCTGGTCGTAGACGATGAACCGGAAAATATAATTCTTATATCTTCAAGATTAAAAGCCCATAAATACCAGACAATCAGCGCCCCCGACGGCGAGAGTTGTATTGGGAAGGCGATACAGGAAAAGCCGGATTTGATAATCCTTGATATCGTAATGCCGGGCTTAAGCGGTTTTGAAGTAGCGCGGCAGCTTAAAAAGGATGAGCGCACCAAAAAAATACCTATTATCATGCTTACCGCGCTGGCTCAGGGAAAAGACTTAATCGATGGCCTTGAGGCAGGCGCGGTGTGTTTTATAAGTAAACCTTTTAATCCGGCGGACTTAATATTTGAGGTTGAACAGGCGTTAGGAAGTAATTAAATTTGTGGCGTTAAAAGAGCGCGACTGAAATCAAAAAAGGCGGAAAATATGAAAAGAATACTGGTTGTTGAAGACGATCCTAATGTATTAAGCGTTGTGGCGTCCAGGCTTGAGGTAAGTGGTTTTGCGGTTACGGTTGCTGAAGACGGACAAAAGGCGCTTGAGCAAATATATAAAGAAAAACCGGATTTGATCGTATTGGATTTGATGCTGCCTAAGCGAGACGGATTTTCAGTGTGCAATCAGCTTAAAAGAGAAAAAAAGTTTTGCAAGATTCCCATAGTAATGCTGACCGCCAGGACTGAGCCGATAGATATTGAATTAGGAGATTTGGTGGGGGCAGATTTGTATATTACGAAACCGTTCGATACCAAGGAATTAATTATAAAAATCGAGGAGCTTATAAAAGAAGCAGAGGCTCGTGCGGATAATTCCGATATGGGTAATTAGCATAGAAGTTTAATTTAAGAGTGTATAGCCGGCATTTTTTTAATTGACAGAAAACAATATTCGCTGTAGACTCTATATGTAAGTAAATGTTTATTTACATACAGGGGGCTATAGTGGCAGTTTCTTTAAAACACACCAAGAAGCAGATCAGGATCATCGAAAGCGTCCGGCGCATTATAAGCGCCAAGGGCATAGAAAAACTTACCATTCATGAGATCGCCAAAGACTTAGGGGTTACAGACGGCGCCCTCTACCGGCATTTCAAGAGCAAAAAAGAAATAATAAGCCTTTTAATAGATGATATCGAAAAGACTTTGTTGGCCAGCATTGCCGAGGCCGCCGGAAAATCCAAGGAACCCAGGCAAAAGATAAGAGATATATTTTTGTCGCATCTTTCTTACGCCGAACAGAGGAAAGGTTTTACCTTTATTATTATAAACGAGACTTTGAATATCAGGGATAAAAGCTTGCAGAAAAAAATGTTTGGTGTAATCCAGAAATACCTTAAAGTGATTGAGGAAATATTCCGCGGCGGAAACGGATCGACCGGGTTCCGTAAGGGTATAGACGCCTCTTCGGCAAGCATAGTTTTTTTTGGCACGGTCCAGTCTATTGTTACTCTCTGGGCATTGAGCGGATACAAATATCCCCTGGGCAAGGCAGGCCTTGATAAAATACTGGGTATTTACGAAAAGGGTATTGCAGCATGATAGACAGGCGATAATAGATTAAGATAAGGGTCCGGAAAAACTAATTTTTCCGGAGGATGATTGAATGGTCTTATCCGCCATTTTGTAGAGATGCAGGACGGTGTTTATTTTTATAAAAGGAGGGTTAATATGGATTGGCAAAATGTTCCGCGTCCCGATGAAATTATTGATATGGGAAGAAAAAAAATCGGCGACTATTGGAGATTATCGCGTTGGTTTATTATTGGGTTTATTGTGCTCATTGGTTTGAAGGGAGTAATTTATTCGATCGGGCCTGATGAGGTCGGCGTGATCCAGCGGTTCGGTAAATACATGGGTTTAAGTTCTCCTGGTTTGCACGCCAAGATCCCTTTTGGCATTGAGAAAGTTACGCCGGTTAAAGTAGAAAAGATATTTAAAGAGGAATTTGGGGTTAGAATTTCAGGATCAGGCCTGAGGGCGGGCTATTCTTCAAGCCAATACACCGAAGAATCTTTAATGCTTACCGGAGACTTAAATATCTTAGATCTGCGTTGGATCGTCCAATTCAAGGTAAAAGACCCGGTAAAACTACTTTTTGCTGTCAGAAGCCCTCTGGATAATATACGGGATGTTTCGGAAGTAGTAATGCGCCGCCTGGTTGGTGATTATACCGTAGATGAGGTGCTTACTACAAAAAGAGAAGAGATAGATGATATAGCTCAACAAGAGATGCAGAAGATATTGGATGATTATCAGACCGGCGTTCATGTTATTACAATTAAACTCTTAGATGTAAATCCTCCCGAGAAGGTGAAGCCGGCTTTTAACGAGGTAAATGAGGCAAAGCAGGAAAAAGAAAAAATGATTAATCAGGCCTGGGAGGCGTATAACAAGGTTATCCCCAGAGCCAAAGGCGAAGCAGAAAAGACTATTCGCGAGGCAGAGGGTTATGCCCTGGATAAGATAAATCGCGCCAAAGGCGAAGCGGAAAGATTCCTGGTTACCTTAGAGGAATATAAGAAATCACCTCAGATAACCCAGAAGAGACTGTATTTGGAGACATTGGCAGAAACTTTGCCTAAGGCAAAAGAAAAATATATTATCGATCCAAAGCAGTCTTCAATTTTGCCTTTATTAAATTTAGGCGAGAGAGGGGGATTAAAATAATGAACGAAAGAAAATTAGGGGTTATTTTAAAAGTTCTTTTAGGTTTGGTTATTTTTGTGGTAGCCGCGTTTGTCAGCGGCGCGCTATTCATAGTTGACGAGACAAAACAGGTAGTAATTACCCAGTTTGGTAAACCCGTGGGAATGCCCATAGACCTTGCCGGGTTGCATTTTAAAACTCCTTTTATCCAGGAAGCGCATTATTTTGAAAAAAGGATTTTAGGCTGGGATGGCGACCCCAACCAGATCCCTACCAAAGATAAGAAATATATCTGGGTGGATACCATTGCCCGCTGGAAGATAGTTGATGCCTTGAAGTTTTTGCAGTCTGTAGGCAATGAAATAGGCGCCCAGAGCCGGCTTGATGATATTATTAATTCGGCAACCAGGGATGTAATTACCAGCCATCTTTTAGTTGAAGCAGTCAGGGATTCCAACCGGATATTAGAAACTAAAGAATTAGGCGTAGACGCTATACTTGCCGATGAGGCCCTTGAACGGATTTCTGTGGGCAGGCAGTTGCTTGCCCGGGATATCCTGGAAAAGGCTAAAGTTCTTGCTCCGCAGTATGGGATAGAGATGGTAGATGTGCGTATAAAACGGGTTAATTATGTAGAGGATGTGCGCAATAAAGTCTATGACCGGATGATCGCGGAGAGAAAACGGGCCGCGGAAAAATACCGCTCAGAAGGGCAGGGTAAATCAGCCGAGATCTCCGGCCAGGTAGGCAAGGAACTGAAGCTTATTACCTCCGAGGCTTATCGCCAGGCCCAGGGGCTTGTGGGTAAGGCGGATGCCGAGGCGATCAATATATATGCCCAGGCCTACAGCCAGGACCCGGAATTTTACTCGTTCCTCAAAACGCTGGAAACTTACCAAAGAACGATTGATGGAAATTCTACGATAATCCTGACTACGGATAGCGATTATTATAAATACCTGAAAGGCCTGGAACGGAAATAAAAAGATAAGTCGATTGTAAAAGATCCGGGGGTAAAGTATTATATTGCCATAGGTTTAGGTGGATTATAGTTTTTTAAAAAAGGGAGTTGTATTATGAATGGCGAATTAATTTTAGTAATTCAGCGTTCATCCGAGATTATTATACCGGCAAGCGTATTTTTAATTACCGTACTTGTCGGGTATGTTTTAAGAAGATTTTTGTTCGCGCGCCTTTTCCACTGGGCAAGTAGATCATCAACTAAAATGGATGATATTATTATCGCCGCAACTAAGGGTCCGTTTATGATCTGGTGCTTAATGTTAGGGATATATTTTGCGCTTGAATCCTCGAAGCTACCGGGAGAATTAGTGCATTTAGCCGGAAAGATCATTCTGATACTTGGGATTATTTCTGTAACCTTTGTTCTGGCAAATATTTCAGTAAGACTGGTAAAGATTTACTCCGGGAAACTTGATACCGCCATTCCTGTAACCAGCCTTACCCAGAATATTACCAGGATAATTATATTCGGCGTAGGAATTCTGATAATTTTAAATACTTTAGGAATCTCTATTACGCCGATCTTAGCCACTTTAGGGGTAGGAGGATTGGCAGTCGCGCTGGCTTTACAGGATACGCTCTCTAATCTTTTCTCGGGGTTTCATATTGTTATAGCTAAACAGATCAGGATAGGCGATTATATAAAACTGGACTCCGGTGAGGAGGGGTATGTTACGGATATTAATTGGCGCAGCACCAAAATAAGGATGCTGCCTAATAATGTGGTCTTGGTACCAAACGAAAAACTGACCAAGGTGATAGTTACTAATTTTTACCTTCCGGATAAAGAGATGGCTGTATTGGTCAACCTGGGCATCCATTATAAGAGTGATCTTAAAAAAGTGGAACGGGTTACCTGTGAGGTTGCAAAAGAAGTGATGAAAGAGGTCATCGGAGGGGTTCCGGGATTTGATCCTTTTATCCGTTACGGCAGTTTCGCCGACTCCAGCATTAATTTCACCGTTATTCTAAGGGCCAGGGAATTTGTAGACCAATATTTAATCAAGCATGAGTTTATCAAGAGGCTTCATCAGCGCTACGCCAAAGAAGGGATCGTAATACCCTATCCAATAAGGGCGATAAATTATGGACAGGAAAAACAGGCTGAAGATTAAAGGGAGATAGACTATGAAGAGGGTTCTTTTATTTATCCTGCCGATTCTCATTATCGTGGCTTTGGGGTTTACTGTTTCCGGAGTAATGCAAGCCAGGTTCACCGAAGAAAGATTGATGGATGACCTGAAAAGAAAAGCCAAGACCGTAGATGAAAGCCTGGAATTGTCCGCCAGGTACATCCTTATAAATAATGATCTAAAATCGGCTAATCGCCTGGTTGAAACTTTCCAAAAAAGAGAGAGACTGCAAGGATGCGTTATATACGATAAAGACGGCCAAATATTGGCTATTACCGGGAGATTCTCCGATTGGAAACAAAAGGATAAGCCTTATCTCAGAGATATTCTAGCTGCCAAAACACCGCGCGGTTCTCTGGAGAAATTCCAGGAGTATACAGTATATAGCTATATCTTGCCAGTGCTTGACGATGAGGCTAACGCGTTAGGGCTGGTGGAAGTTATATATGATACCTCATATTTATTCACTACCTTAGCGGATTTATGGAAAAGAATAAGCATTACATTAATCGCTTTAATAATATTAATCACTCTGATAGCCCTTTTAATCCAAAGGCAGGTGTTTATTCTGCCGGTGCGCAGGCTTACCAAGTGGTTTGCCCATTTCCAGAAAGGGGAAACCGATAAATTAAGGCCATTTCAAGAAAAAGGGGAATTTGGCAATCTGGTTAGCGAGGTGGAACAGGTTGCTTTAGGTTTAAGGGTAGCCCGAAAAGTGGTGACTGAAGAGGCCCAGGTGCGATTGCAAGAGGGTGAAGTGTGGACAGAGGCAAAGCTTAAGGATCTGGTCCGGGCTAAGTTAGGCGAAAATGCTTTTATTGTTGTATCCAACCGGGAACCATATATGCATGTTATAGAAGAACCGACCGGCAAGCCCAGATGCGTAAGGCCTGCCAGCGGCGTAGTTACCGCGATTGACCCTATCCTGCGCGCCTGCGGAGGGACCTGGATAGCTCACGGAAGCGCTAACGCCGACAGGAATTTTGTGAATTCTAAAGGCAAGCTCGGTGTTCCTCCCGAGGATAACCGGTATATCTTAAAAAGAGTCTGGCTGACCAAAGAAGAAGAAGAAGGTTATTACTATGGTTTTTCCAATGAGGGGCTGTGGCCGTTATGCCACGTCACTCATACCCGCCCGATCTTCCGGGAGGCGGATTGGCAGATGTATAAAGAAGTAAACCAGAAATTTTGCCAGAGTATTTTAGAAGAGCTTCCGGCAAATAACCCTTTTGTATTTATCCAGGACTATCATTTCACGCTTTTGCCTAAAATGATCAAAGAAAAGAGGCCCGATGCGACAGTCGCGCTTTTCTGGCATATCCCCTGGCCGAATCCGGAAGTCTTCGCCATATGTCCGTATCAGCAGGAGATATTGGATGGGATGTTAGGATGCGACCTAATAGGCTTTCATGTGCAATACCATTGCAATAATTTTCTGGATACCGCCAACCGGCTGACCGAGTGCCGGGTGGATACCGAAAAATTCAGCGTGGTAAGGAATAACAAGGAGACTCTTATCCGTTCGTTTCCGATCAGCGTTGATGGGTCCGCCTCAGCAGGCGCTTCTAAATCAGAGGCGCTTGAAATGGACAGGGTCAGGAAAGAATACGATCTTAAGGATAAAATAATCGGAGTGGGCGTAGAAAGGATTGATTATACTAAGGGGATAATAGAGCGTATAATGGCGATTGACAGATTTCTGGAAAAATACCCCGAATATAAAAACAAATTCGTATTTATCCAGCTGGCCGCTCCCAGCCGCACCCATATCAAGCGCTACCATGAATTAATGGGAGAGATTGATGAGTTGGTCGAAAAGAAGAACTGGAAATATTCAGACGGCGGCTGGAAACCGATTATTTATCTGAAGCGCCATTTTTCACCCGAAGAGATAAGGCCGTATTACCTGTTGGCTGATCTGTGTATTGTTAGTTCACTGCATGACGGGATGAACCTGGTGGCGAAAGAATATGTGGCCTCAAGAAATGATTCCAGCGGCGCGCTGGTTTTAAGCAAATTCACCGGGGCAGCCAGAGAATTAACCGATGCTGTTATGGTGAATCCTTATTCCATAGAGGAATTTGCCGATGCCATAAAATTTACTATTGAACTGCCGGCTGAAGAAAAAATAAAACGCATGGAGAATATGCGCAAGGTCATTTCAGAAAACAATATTTATAAATGGGCCGGAAGCATTATTTCGGAGTTGGCCGGGTTAAGCAAGGGTTAGAGGGAGAAGAGCCCGTGCACTACTTATTTGACAAAATAAAAGAAATAAGGGCCTTACTAAAGAATAAATATTTATTTATTTTACTTGATTATGACGGGACTCTGGCGCCGATAGTAAATTCACCGGAAAAAGCGGCCTTACCTGGAAAGACCAGAGAGTTGCTGGTAAGGCTCGCCGAAAGCCTCCGTTGCAAAGTGGCTGTGATCAGCGGCCGGGCCTTAAGCGATATAAAGGCCAGGTTGGGCCTAAAAGGTATCATTTATTCCGGGAATCACGGTTTAGAGATCGAGGGCCCAAAAATAAGATTCATTACCCCTATTCCTGCGGGCTATCAGAAATTGATCCAGAGGATAAAAAAAGATTTAATCCAAAGAATATCTTCTATTAATGGAGCGTTTATAGAAGATAAGGGGCTTTCATTAACCCTGCACTTCCGGCGGGTCAAGAAAAAGGACGTCGATTTACTAAAGACTATTTTTCACGAAACAGTTATTTTTGATTTAGTGAGTAATAAGATTAAGATTAAAGCCGGGAAGAAAGTTTTAGAAGTGCGGCCGATAGTTGAATGGGACAAAGGAAAGGTTGTTTTATGGCTCTTGGCCAGGCAAAAATTTGCTAAAGCCGGGAGCAATGTTCTGGCAGTTTATATCGGGGATGATCTTACCGACGAAGACGTTTTTAAGGCCCTTGAAAATATAGGGTTGACTGTTTTTGTGGGTAGGCCCGGTTATTCCCGCGCGCAGTATTATTTAAAAAACACCGCTGAAGTCGGTGATTTTTTAAGGATCGTAATAGATCTTTTGGAGAAAGATTAGTTTATGCCGGATTTATTAAAAGCAAAAGAGCCTTTTAAATTTTTCACCAGGCTGCATTTATCGGAATTAACCGGGCTAAGGGCAACTACCCTGGGGCAGCTTTGTGGATTGATTAAAAAAGTCCCGGGCTCCTGTATATACCATCATACTCACAGGTTTTTGCAACAGCACCAGTATCTTTCTCCCGAGCCACCGAATGATTTCGCCTTTTGGGTCGCTGATGTCCTGAATGAGGACGAGTTGGGGGAGAGGCTTGCCAGCATTGATACAATACAATACTCAACAATACGCGAGTTACGGCAAAAGATCGCCGCGACAATAGATGAGTACCTGAAAGCCAATCCTTTAGCCAAAATGAAATTCGCCCGCTCCGGAGAGGAATTCCATTTTATAAAATCTGTCAGTTTTGTTTTGTCTACCGGATATACTGCCTTTGACCTTAATAGCTTCGCCGGGATCCTCAAAGATGTGACGATAGATTCCATATATTTTCATATTTTTGAATCCCGCCTAAGGCTGGAGAATAAGTCAAACGATTTTTCGAAATGGTTAGAGGAATCTGTCGGCGATAAGGAATTAGCATCTCAAGTTTCCAAGCTTGACCCGTACACCCGGACCTTGGAAGACCTAAGAAAAACAATTATTAATATTCTTGAAAGAAAGATCAGGTCCTGATATGGCAAAAATCGATGAGTATATTCCGGTAGTCGGAAAATCAGTGATCGATGATCTAAAACTACTGGCTGAAAAATTAAAAGGTAGAGTTATCCAGCATGTCAATTCGACTGCCGTCGGAGGAGGGGTAGCGGAGATACTTAACCGGATGATCCCTATCTTAAAAGAATTAGGAGTAGATACCAGATGGGACCTGATAAAAGGCGGGGAGCAGTTTTTTGAGGTAACCAAAAAATTCCATAACGCTTTGCATGCCAGGCCGGAAGCCATATTTCAGCGGGACTTTGATATTTTTATGGAGACCAGCGAAAGGAACATAGAAGAGGCAAACATTTACGGCGACATTGTTTTCATTCATGACCCCCAGCCGATCGCGCTGGTCAAAAAAAAGTCAACCAATAAATGGATCTGGCGCTGCCATATCGATGTATCTAATCCCGATGAACAGGTCTGGAAATTTTTAATGGAATTTATAGTTAAATACGATTCCGCTGTTTTCTCTGCTCCGGCGTTTTCCCGGAAGCTGCCAATAAGGCAATTTCTGATCTCTCCCTCGATAGACCCTATAAGCGATAAAAATAAAGATTTGCCCCAGGAAACCATTGATTCGGTCCTGCAAAAATATAATATAATCCGCGATAAACCGATTATTACACAGATCTCTCGCTTTGATTATTTAAAGGATCCGGTAGGGGTTATAGAAGCCTACCAGCAGGTGAAAAAATACATTGATTGCCAGTTGATTTTAGCCGGCGGTACAGCGGCTGATGATCCGGAAGGGGCCAGGGTCCTGGAAGAGGTGCGCTTAAAATCCGAACTGGATAAGGATATCCATATCTTATTGCTGCCCCAGAACGACATAGAGGTTAACGCTTTACAGAGGGCTTCGACGGTGATTATCCAAAAGTCGCTCAGGGAAGGATTTGGCTTAACGGTTTCCGAGGCGTTATGGAAGGCTAAGCCGGTGGTTGCTTCGCATGTCGGGGGTATCCCTCTACAGATAAAACATAAATTCTCCGGCCTGCTTTGTCATTCAGTTGACGGAGCTGCTTTTGCCCTGAAACAACTGTTGAGCAGCCCAGAATACGCCAAAAAATTAGGCGAAAATGGCCGAGAACACATAAGAAATAATTTTTTGCTTACCCGCCACATGAAGGATTATATGCTGCTTTTCCTTTCTCTTTTTCATAAAGAAGACATAGTCTACTTATAAACTGGGGGACAGGTCCCTTCGCTCCAACACCATATATTACAATATGTTCTGATGAGTTAGTTTGCACTTTTATAATATAGACAGGGGACACCCTGTCTATATGCAATAATATATTTTACGACAGAGTGTCCCCTAAAGATTAAAAGTGCAAAGTGGGTAGATTCAAGTTCCTAATGCAACAACTCACTGAATTTTTCGTGAGGTGTATAAAAACCAAGCGTTTTCCGCGGCCTATCATTTAGTTCATCCTGGACTTCTTTGAGCCTGTTGTTTGGTATATTTGAAAAATCTGTTCCTTTGGGAAAATACTGCCGTATTAAAGCGTTGGTATTTTCATTTGAGCCTCGTTCCCAGGGGGAATGAGGATGAGCGAAGTAAACGGTGATTTCTGTTTCTTTTGAAAAAAGCTTATGTTGAGCCATCTCTCGGCCTCGATCATAGGTTAATGTTCTTTTTAAACCTTTGGGTAATTGACGGAACTCTTCGGCAAAAGCCTTTCTAACAGTCATGGCTTCCTGGTTTCCTAGTTTTACGAGGAAGGTCATGCGTGTTGTGCGTTCAACCAGAGTTCCTATGGCAGAGGCATTGCGGCGTCCTATTATAAGGTCTCCTTCCCAGTGGCCTGGGATTATACGCTCTGAGACTTCTTGAGGGCGCTCTTCAATGCTCAGATAATCTTGAATAGTGCCTGGTTCTTGACGATCTTTATTCTTTTTTCGGCGGTGCAGATGATGCCGCCTTAAACACGATATTATTTTGCGTTTTAATGTTGCACGTGGTAAAACATATACATAAGAATAAATAGTTTCATGAGATACGCGCATAGTCATATCATTAGGATACAATATAATTAGTCTTTTGGCAATTTGTTCCGGTGACCAGTTCTTTGCTAAATAATAAAACACAACTTCGCGCAATGGGATGTTGTTATCAAGCTTTCGATTTCCGCGCAGCTTATGGCGCATCTTGTTTGATTGTTGCTGAGCGAAGATAGCTCGATAGTATTTTTGTTCTGCAGCTCCGGAGCAAAGAATCTCTCGAGAGATCGTGCTTGGCGGCCTATTAAGGCTCTGGGCAATTTTTCGTATGCTGCATCCCGATGCAATGCGCCGGCTGATTTCTTCTCGCTCCATAGGCGTGATTCTTTGATATCTAATCATTGGCAACTCCTTTCTTCTGCTATTATAGCAGATTAAGGTGTTGCATTAGTAGCTTGAACCGAAT